>DATGGF010000134.1:0-7744 GCA_035308625.1 Acidimicrobiales bacterium
CCTTGGCCGTTGCCACCCCGACGCGCAGCCCGGTGAAGAGCCCCGGCCCGACGTCGACGGCCACCGCGTCGACCGCGGACAGCGACACCCCGGCCCGGGCGCAGACGAATTGCACGGCCGGCGCGATGCTCTCGCCGTGTCGCCGGCCTCGGGCCACCACGGCGGAAGCGAGCACGCCGGACTCGTCGGCCACGGCCACTGCGGCCTGATCGGTGGCGGATTCGAGCGCCAGGATGACCACAGCGTCAGCTCCGGCCCGCAACCCACGGGGCGAGGCGGCCAGGCAAGGCGCGCCAGCGGGGCTCGGACGACGGCACCGAGATCGCGATCAGGCGGGGTTGGTCATCCCCGAGGTCGTCCTCGCCCGGCGCGTCGCCGAGCTCGAGCGTGACGACGACGGCGCCGTCACCCAACGCCGGCGCACCCACGTCCCCCCACTCCACCGCGGCCACCGCCGCGTCCTCCACCATCTCGCCGAGAGCCAGATCGGTGACCTCGTGCAGTCGCTCGACGCGGTAGAGGTCCGCGTGCAGCAGCGTCCGTACCTCCGGCCCGGAACAGGCATGGGGCCGCACCAGCGTGAAGGTGGGGCTCGTGACCGGTTCGGACACCCCCAACCCGGCGGCCAAGCCCTGGACGAAGGTCGTCTTCCCCGCGCCGAGGTCGCCGACGAGCAGCACCACGTCCCCAGGCTCGAGCGCCCCGGCGAACGCTCGGGCCAGCGCTCGGGTGTCGTCGGCCGAGAGCGTCCTGGCTTCGACACGCGTGCTTAGAGATGCACCTCCACTCACGGCGCTCACTCGCCGTCGGTCGCGAGGAGCCGCTTGGCCCGCACGAAGTCAGCGCGCATCTCTGCTACCACCTCAGCCCCACCACGCAGGGCGGCAGCGGGGTGATACGTCGGCACCAGGTGGCGACCCCGGAAGGGATACACCTTCCCCCGGAGGCGACGGATGCCCTCGGACGTCTCGAGCAGTGCCCGAGTGGCAAAGTTGCCCAGCGTCACCACCACCGTGGGGCTCACCAACTCCACCTGCTGCTCCAGATACGGGCGGCAAGCGGCGATCTCGACGGGCAGTGGATCGCGGTTACCAGGGGGTCGGCACAAGACGACGTTGGCGATGTACACCTGCGCGCGCTCGACACCCACTTCTTGACGCATGAGCGTGTCCAGGAGCTTGCCCGAGCGACCGACGAAGGGCTCGCCCTGGAGGTCCTCCTCGCGGCCCGGTCCCTCGCCGACGAACATCAGCTCGGCCTCAGGGTCTCCCACACCGAAGACCACCTGGGTGCGGCCTTCGGCCAGTTGACAGCGGGTGCAGGCGAGGGCCTCCTGTCGGAGCTCAGCCAGGGTGACCACCGCGGCATGGTACCGCTGGGCCGACGAAGGACCTCAGGGGAGCTCGACGGTCTCCCTGCCGGACCTGTCCTGCGACGCCTCTGGAGCATGCATCGCCGTCGGGTCGGTGGCTGGCAAGTCGCTGCTCGTGTCGAGTGCCGCCGCGGCTTGTCGACTGACAGCTCAGCTGAACTTGGTCCGGGCCCGCTCCTGCAGCACACCGTCGACGACGAGGTCGATCTTCTCGTTGTAGAAGGCGGCCAGGCCGGCGATCTTCTGGCTCTCCGGCAGCGGCGTCCGGTACATCCATACGAAGTCGTCGTAGTGATGCCCGTTGACGTCGAGATGCCAGTACGTCGCCGTGCCCTTGTAGGGACAGTGCGTCTCCGTGGGCGACGGAGTCAGCAGATCGAGCCGGATGTCGGTCAAGGGCAGGTAGAAGCGCGGCGGGAGCCCCGTCTCGAACAGGATCCGGGGTTGGTGCGAGTCGGCGATCGTTTCTCCTTCCACCACGACCTGCACGTGCCGGGAGCTGGCCAGGACGTCCACCCGGGTGTACGGGTCGCGGGGGTGGACGTAGACCGGCTCGTCCTCCTCGAGCCACTCGTCCATGGCCTTCCAGTCGAGGCGCACGGCGTCACGGATCTCCTCGATGGGCGACGCCGGGCTCCGGCGCGCTGCACCCGGAGCCGTGGCCCGGGCTGTCTTCACGTCGTAGACGTCGGCGTCACCCCGGCTCGGGGAGTGCTCGATCTCCCCGGTGGGAACGAGCTCGGCTCGGATGTCCGACATGGGGATGTAGTACGTCGGGTAGTACGGCGCTTCCCAGACGAGCAACGGGTGAATCGTGTCGGCCACCAGCTCCTGGCCCAGGTAGGCACGGACCCGTTTGTGTGACGGCTCGACCCGGACCCGGCCACGCGTGTGCGGTGCTTCCATTCTCGGGGCAACATCAGCTCCTACGAGGTTCTTCCCAGGAGGTGCGATGTCCGTCGTACGGGTCCACAACTTCTCGGTGTCGCTGGACGGCTTCGGGACCGGAGAAGGGCAGACGCTCGACGCGCCCTTCGGGCATGCCGGCAACCGGCTCCACCAATGGTTCTTCCCGACGCACACCTTTCGGCAGATGCAGGGACAGCCCGGGGGAAGCACCGGCATCGACGATGCCTTCGCCCACCAATGGGCCCGCGGCATCGGGGCGGAGATCATGGGCCGCAACAAGTTCGGGCCCCAACGCGGCCCATGGGCTGACGAGGCGTGGCGCGGCTGGTGGGGTGACAATCCTCCCTTCCACACCCCGGTGTTCATCCTCACCCACCATCCCCGGCCCCCAGTCGACATGGAGGGTGGGACGACGTTCGAGTTCGTCGACGCCAGTCCGGCCGAAGCCCTGGCGTTGGCCCGGCAGGCGGCGGGCGATCTCGACATCCGCATCGGCGGAGGACCGTCGACCGTCCGCCAGTTCCTCGAGGCCGACTTGATCGACTACATGCACGTCGCCGTGGTGCCGATCGTCCTGGGACGCGGCGAAGGCCTGTGGGACGGGCTGGCCGAGCTCGAGCAGCGCTTCGACATCGAGGCGGTCAGCTCACCGAGCGGCGTGACGCACCTGACCTTCACCCGCCCGTAACCGGCCCGGTCCCGGTGGCGGGCCCGGATCAGGCCACTTTGGCGCAGAACTCCTCGAGCAGCCGGGAGAACTCGTGGCGACGCTCGAGCATGGGCATGTGGCCACAACGCGCCAGCTCCACCAGCTCGGCCCGCGCCAACGACGCCGCCAGCCGCCGGGCATGGCCCGGGCCGGTCAGCCGGTCACGCGACCCGACGACCACCAACACTGGGAGGTCGATGTCGTGCAGGCCGGCGGACAGGTCGAACAAGGCCAGTGACGGCACCAGCTGGGCCAGGGTGCCCCGCGGGGTGGACTGGTGCAGCCGCTCGACGAAGCGCACCTGAGCAGCCACGGGCTCCGGGCCGAAGCCGAGCCGGGTGAGCCACCACCGCAGGTCCTCGACCGGCAGTCGGGACGCGCCGGCGCGTTCGGCCAGGAGCACGGCACGCGACGACATCGGCGCGGTGAGCTTCACCAGACGGGACCATCCCGGCGCGGTGATAGCCGGGGCGGCCGATGTGGACACCAGGGCGGCGCCGCGGAAGCGAAGGCGCCGCTCGGCTTCGGACATCTGGTGCAGCAGCTGCAGGGCCACCATTCCGCCCATCGAGTGCCCCACCAGCAGGCAGTCGCGTAGGTCGAGGGCGTCGATGACCGTGCGCACGTCGTCGGCCAGGCGGGCTAGTGCGGGGGCACCCTCGCCGGCAAGCGCCATGGGCGCGGCTTCGCCGAGGGTGTCGGGGTCGCGTCGCTCACCGTGGGCCCGGAAGCCGGCTCGTCCCGGTACCGATCGGCCGTGGCCGCGCAGGTCGACGGCCACCACGCGATGGCGTGACGCCAGGTCGGTGAGCTGATGCACCCACAGCTCGCTCGACAGCATGATGCCGTGCAGCAGGAGCAGCGTCGGGCCCTGGCCGCGTTCGACGACGCGGATGGAACCGCCGTCGTCCGTGACGATGTCGTGGTGGAGCAGATCGCCCGGAAGCGAGAGGCCCTCGTCCTCGGTGGTGCGCTGCGCCTCCTGCGCGGCACGACCCACGGCTCGGTGCTGCGCCACCCACGCGGCCAGGGCGGCCACCCCGGCCCCCGCGGTGGCGGCCGCGGCGATCCACCGCTTGTTCGTGCTGCGCCCCGGTCCGCTGCTCATCGGTCGCCCTCCACCACTGGTGCTCCGCCCCCGAGTCTGTCTGCTCCCGCCCTGGCTCGCTCGGCCTCCACCACCACCCGCGGCACCCGCGGCCCCACGCCGCAGACCACCTCATAGGCGATGGTGCCGAGGGTGCGGGCCCAGTCCCAGGCGCCCACTTCGGCGTTGCCCTGGCGGCCGATGAGGACCACCTCGTCGCCGGGGCGGACGTCGGGATCAGGGCCGCAGTCAAGCACGACCTGGTCCATGGTCACGGTGCCGGCGAGCGGCCGGTGCCGGCCCCGCACCAGCACGGTGCCACCCTCCTCGAAGTAGCGCCGCGGCACGCCGTCGGCGTACCCGATGGGCACGGTGGCCACCGTCGACGGCTCGGGCAGCGGGTAGCGACGGCCATAGGACGGCCGTTCCCCTTCGTCGAGGGACCGAACCATGGAGACCCGGGCCTTGAGCGAGAGGACGGGACGGAGCAACCCGGCGGCCCCGGTGCGTTCGTCACCGGGCTCGATGCCCGCGGCCCGTGCCGCCAGCTCCAAGGCGCCGGCCATGGACGGGTCGGGCAGGAGCCCGTACAGGGCGATGCCGCAGCGCACCAGGTCGAGGCGGGTGTCGGGGAAGGCGATGGCGGCGGCCGAATTGGCGGCGTGGTGCAGGGGCGCCTCGAGCCCGGCGGCGGCCAGCGCGAGGCGGGCCTCGCGGAAGCGCTCGAGCTGGGCGGTGGTGAAGGCCCGGTCCTCGGCCGCTTGGCCGTCGGCCACGGCGAAATGCGTCCACAACCCGGCGAAGCGCAGGTGCGCGCTGGCGACGACCGCACCAACCACCTCGGCCAGGTCGGCGGCATCGGCGCCCACCCGGTGCATCCCCGTGTCCAGCTTCACCTGCACGTCGACGACGCGGTGGGACGCCTCGGCCGCCTCGGCCAGGGCGCGGACCCCGGGCCGGGTGTACAGCGTGGGCGTGAGCCCGGCGTCGACCAGTGCGCCCATGGCCTCGGCCGGA
This sequence comes from Acidimicrobiales bacterium, assembly GCA_035308625.1. Classification (GTDB taxonomy): domain Bacteria; phylum Actinomycetota; class Acidimicrobiia; order Acidimicrobiales; family UBA8190; genus DATGGF01. The sequence continues at coordinate 5,095 of DATGGF010000134.1, forward strand.
GGCTCCGAGAGCACCAACACCGGCGCGTCGAGGCCGGCGGCCCGCAGGGCCATGCCCTCCTCCACCAGGGCGACGGCCAGCCACTCGGCGCCGCCTTCCAGCGCGGCCCGGGCGACGGCCACGGCTCCGTGGCCGTAGGCATCGGCCTTGACCACTGCGCACAACCGGGCCGGAGCCACGATGTCGGACAGGACCCGCGCGTTGTGGCGGACGGCGTCGAGGTCGATCTCGGCCCACACCGGTCGCAACCCGGTGGCTCGGGCCGCGCGAGCGCCGGCCCCCGCGCCCGGCTCAGTCACGATGCACACCCGACAGCCAGCGGGCCACCAGCTCGGGGAGGTCCCCGGCCACGAGCCCTTCGCTCGACCCGGTGGCCGCAGCCGCGCCGTGCACGTGGGCGGCGAGGCTGGCCGCCTCGAGCACCGGCGTGCCCCGGGCACAGAAGGCGGCGATGACCCCCGAGAGCACGTCGCCCGTGCCCGCGGTGGCCAGGCGAGGAGATCCCGCGGTGGCCAGCTCGACGCGGCCCGAAGGATCGGCCACCACCGTGGTGGGGCCCTTCAGGAGCAGGGTGCAGCCCAGAGTGGCGGCGGCCGCCCGGGCGTCGGCTATGCGGTCGGCGGACGGGGGCTTCCCGGTGAGCCGGGCGAACTCGCCGTCGTGGGGGGTGCACACCACCGGGCCCCGCGCCGGGCGCAGGGCGGCGGCGGCGTCGGCCCCCTGGCCCAGGGCATAGAGCCCATCCGCGTCGAGAACCACCGGCCCGTCGAAGCCGGCCACCAGGCGCCGCACCTCGCCAGCGGTGGCCGGAGCGCGGCCCAGGCCCGGGCCGACGACGAGGGCCCGGCACCGATCGGCCATGGCCAGGGCGGCATCGGCCCACCCTTCGCCGGGCAAGGGGGCGCCCACGGCCTCGCGCAAGGCGGCGGCGTCGGGCTCGGCGCCGGGAATGCCGAGCCGCACCATGCCCGCCCCGGCGCGGTACGCCCCCGAGGCGCACAGGCTGGCCGCTCCGGTCATGCCGGGAGACCCGGCCACCACCGCCACCGCCGACTGCCACTTGTGGGCGACGCGCCGGCGCTCGGGGACGAGGGCGGCCACGTCGGCGTCCTCCACCACCGAGATGCGGGCGCGGCTGACGTCGAGCCCGATGTCAACCACCTCCACCCGGCCGCACAACAGCGCGCCGTCGCCCTGGAGGAGCCCGGGCTTCAGCGCGGCGAACGTCACCGTCACATCGGCGCGCAGGGGCTCGCCCGAAGCCGCCCCGGTATCGCCGTCGACGCCGGAAGGGATGTCGACGGCCAGCACGCGCACGCCCGCGGGCACCGCCGGGGCCCGGTACTCGCCCCGGAAGCCGGTGCCGTAGGCGGCGTCGACGACCAGGTCGATGCCCTCGTTCCGCCCGATGCGCTCGGGAGCGCCCGCCGCCTCGATCACCGTCACCCGCGCACCGCGCCGCATCAGCCGGCCGGCCGCCACACGCCCGTCGGCGCCGTTGTTGCCCTTGCCCGCCACCACCACCACGCGCCGGCCGTACGCCCCGCCCAGCAGGCGCAACACGTGGACGGCCACGGCGGTGCCCGCCCGCTCCACCAACGTGTCCTCGGACACCGTGCGCAACGCGTCGGCATCGACGGCGCGCATCTCCTCCACGGTGACGACCGGTTTCACGCGAGCTCACCCACCGGGCCTTCGGCCACCACGCTGGCCACCGCCACCAAGTCGGTGTGGGTGAGCGACAGATGCCAACGGGTCACGCCCGCCTGTTCGGCCAGGCGCGCCGCCGACCCGGCCAGCGCCACGGCCGGACGGCCCGAGGCGTCGCGCACCACCTCGACATCGAGGAAGGAGGCGGCGCCGATGCCAACCCCAAGCGCCTTCATCACCGCCTCCTTGGCGGCGAAGCGCGCCGCCAACCGGGGTCCCGGATCGGCCACCCGCGACGCGTAGTCGCGTTCGGCCGAAGTGAAGAGGCGCTCGGCCAGGGCGGGGCGGCGGCCCAGCGCCCGGCGGAACCGATCGATATCCACGGCATCGACACCCACGCCGCACACCGTGCCCATGTGCCCGCGTGCTCCGGTCGTCACTCCACCGTGACGGTCTTGGCCAGGTTGCGCGGACGATCGACGTCGAGCCCGTGGGCCCGGGCCACGTGATAGGCGAACAGCTGCAGCGGCACCACGTCGACGATCGGAGCGAACAACGGATGGGTCTCGGGCACCCACAGGACGTCGTCGGCCTGGGCGGCCGCCTCCTCGTGGCCGTCGTTGGCCAGCAACACCACGGTGGCTCCCCGGGCGCGCACCTCGGACACGTTGTCCATCATCCTGGCCCACAGCGGGGTGCGGGTGGCCACGGCCACGACCACCGTGCCCGGTTCGATCAAGGCGATGGGCCCGTGCTTGAGCTCTCCTCCGGGATAGCCCTCGGCCCGGAGGTAGGAGATCTCCTTCAACTTGAGCGCGCCCTCCAGCGCGACGGGGAAGCCGACGTGACGTCCGAGGAAGAAGAAGTCACGAGTCTTGGCGAAACGCCGGGCCACCCGGGCCACGTCGTCCTCGCGCGACAGCACTTCGGTCACCAGGCCCGGCAACGCCAGCAGGTGGGCGAAGAGGAGCCGGGCATCGGCGGGCGAGAGGACGCCGCG
>DATGGF010000135.1:0-1622 GCA_035308625.1 Acidimicrobiales bacterium
CACGGAGCGGGCGACAGCCGCTGCGACCCCATGGGCGCTGGGGTTGCTGGCGCGCTCGGAAGCCCTGATGGCCGGTGCCGGTGCCGAGGAGCACTACACCTTGGCACTCGACCTGCTCGGCGTCACCCCGATGGACCTCCAACGAGGCCGCGCGCATCTCCTCTACGGAGAGTGGTTGCGACGCGGCAGGCGCCACGTCGACGCGCGCAGCCACCTGCGCCAGGCCCACGAGCTGTTTGTCGCCATGGGCGCCGAGGGCTTCGCGGAGCGGGCACGGGTCGAACTGCTCGCCACCGGGGAGCGCGTTCCCAAGAGAACGGTCGAGAACAGCAACGATCTCACGCCTCGGGAGGCGCAGATCTCGCAGCTCGTGGGCCAGGGCGCAAACAACCGTGAGATCGCCGCTCGGCTGTTCGTCAGCCCGAGCACCGTCGAGTACCACCTCCACAAGGTGTTCCGAAAGCTCGGAGTGAGGTCACGGACACAGCTGGCCCGCCGGGTGCTGGAGATGGGGCACTGACCGAGCACGGCGGCTGAGCCCGTCGCGCGTCCTGCACGCTCCGACACTCCGGCCTCGCGCACCGGCGAGCGGGGAACGACGCCCCGCCACCCGGGCCTCGGAGTGCCTCGTCCCGGCAGCACCGAGAACTATGGCTTTCGTGGATGCCATGGTCCGCACCCGGCTTCATCATCGATTTCGAAGACGGCAGCTGACCGTCACCGCGCTCGGGAGGATCGTCGATGCCGAAAGCCATCCTGCTCACACGGTACGGGCCACCCGATGTCCTGGCCTGGAGTGAAGTACCGATGCCTGAGCCCGGGCCGGGCCAGGTGCGCATCCGTGTCAAGGCCGCCGGTGTCGGCCCCACCGATCTCAAGATCCGGAGTGGCGACGTCCGGTTCTTCGCGCAGCCCCCGGACGCCGTGCTCGGGTTCGAGGCGGCCGGGATCATCGACGCGCTCGGCCCCTCCGTCTCCGGGATAGCAGCAGGCGACGAAGTCGCCAGCTTGCTCCCGGCGCTGGGCGGCTACGGCGAATACGTCCTGGCATCGTCTTGGACCCTGAAGCCCCCGAAGGTGACCTGGGGCGAGGCTGCCGCCCTGCCCGCCTCGGCAGAGGCCGCGGTAGGCATCCTGAAGCAGTTGGGGACCACCAGCGGCGAGACCCTGCTCGTACTCGGTGCCGCCGGGTCGGTCGGCATGATCGCGACCCAGCTCGCCGTGTCCCGGGGTGCCACGGTCATCGGCGCGGCGGCGCCACGGGACCATGACCTCGTCCGCGACCTCGGCGCGGTCCCGGTCAGCTACGGCCCGGGCCTGGCCGATCGGGTACGCGGGATCGTCCCGTCGGTCGACGCCGTGCTCGACGCGGCCGGAAGGGGCGAGCTCCCCGACGCCATCGACCTCGCTGGGGGTGCAGCACGGGTCATGACCCTCGCGGACCCGCACGCCGCTGACTTCGGCGTCGCATTTTCTGTTGGAACGCCCGACCGGGCGCCCGAAGCTGTCGATCAGACCATGCCGCTGCTCGCGTCCGGCGCACTTCGCCTTCGTCGCGAGCGCCACATCCCCATGGAGGAAGCGGCCGAGGCGCACCGGCTCCTGGAGAGCGGCAAGGTCCA
>DATGGF010000136.1:0-3084 GCA_035308625.1 Acidimicrobiales bacterium
GCCATGTTCCCGGCCATCGAGCCCGATGACGTTGCCGCCTTGTGCGGCTGCATCAACTATGTCGTGGGCGCCTTGGCCGACTGAGCCACTCAGTCCTGAGCACCGATTCAGGTGGCGGCGCTGACCGAGCTCATGTTGAAGTCGGCCACCCGCAGGGCCGGCATGGCGCTGCGGTTCATCCACTCCCCCGACTCACGGGACAAAGCGCGCTCGGCCGCACCGGCGTCGGCGACCCGTCCCAGAAGGGCGAGGGGGCTCTCGTTGAACCTGAAGTTGTTCACGACCCCGACAACTTCGCCCTGCTCGACGAGGTAGACGCCGTCGCGGGTCAGCCCGGTGAGGAGCATCGTGACTGGGTCGACTTCGCGGATGTACCAGAGGCAGGTTACGAGCAGGCCCCGGTTCGTTCGGGCGACGAGATCGGCCACGTGACCTTGTGCGCCGGGAAGTTCGAGCACGATGTTGTCGATCGGAAGGGCCACGGGACGGCCGGAGCGCGCCGCACCGGCGCGGTCATAGCGGAGACGCTGCAGCTTCCCTCCCTCGATCCACGGCGTCCGCTCCAGGGCCATCCCGTTGTCCAGGACGGAGACGTCGGTGCCCGATGCGGCGGCCACGAAGAACGGCGCGCACTCGATCGAGGGCTCGTGGGGATCGCTTCGGAGCTCGAAGGGTTGGTCCGAGATCCTCTCCCCCAACCGGGTGCCGCCCCCTGGCGCGGCAAAGGCGTTGCGGCCGTCCTCCGCGTCGCGCCCTGACATGGCGCCGAGGAGAGGGACCATCAGGTCGGCGGTGGCGTCGGGCGGGAGGATGGTGTCGTACCGCCCGGCGGGGAGATCGATGCGGCGCTCGGCCCACGAGAGGCGTTCGGTCAGCCGACGGTGCATGGCCGGGAGGTCGACGTCCTCGAACCACGGCGTGGCCACCGCCGTCCACGAGGACCTGGTTCCATCAGCACTTCGAGCGACCAGCTCGAAGGACCCCGTCGGCTGCTCGTGCCGTCGCCGGACCCCCGTACTCGTCCCGAGGTACACCGTCTCGAGACGGTGGCTGGCGAACCCGGCCAGCACATGCCCCCGCCCCGCCGCCTCGGAGAAGGCCGGTCCCAGGCCGGAAAGGACATCGGCCAGCACGGCGAGCTCGGTCGGCCGCGCCGCGGCGGAGAACCCTGGGGCGTCGGAGCCGCTCCCGGGCTCGGGGCTCACCAGGGCAGGAGCCGCGTCGTCGGGGGCGGAGCGAGCGGCGTCGGCCTCGCTGGCCCGGACGAGGTCCTCCAGATCGGGATCTCCAGTCCGGCTGGCCACCCCGACCGACAGCCCGCCCTTGCCGGCCCGCACACTGGCCACGGCCACCTTCCGCTCCCGGCGGGTGCCGTTGGTGGTGGTCGTGTTGTTGGCGAAGCGCGCCTCCACCTCGCTCGCCTCTTCGACGATCACCACACAACCGTCGCTCTTCGAGTGACGCAACGCGTCCTCCACGACGTCGCCTGGCGCCGGAAAACGGCGGGGCGTCACGGGCACCCGGTTACGGCCATCGAACCGCTCATTGGGCCGCTCCGGCGGTTGCCGCTCCGGCGGTTTCGGCTCCGGCGGTTTCGGCCCCGGCGGTCTCGGCTCCGGCGGTTTCGGCCCGGGCGTTCAAGACCCGGATCTGACGGAAGAGAGCTGATGGACAACCGTGGCTCACCGGCGCCACTTGACCGGGCTGGCCCTTGCCGCAGTTGAAGGCGCCACCGAGCACATAGGTGGAGCGGCCCCCCACCGCTGCGAGTGCGCCCCAGAAGTCGGTCGTGCTCGACTGGTAGGCGACGTCCTTTACCTGACCGGCCAGACGCCCATGCTCGATGCGGAAGAAGCGCTGGCCGGTGAATTGAAAGTTGTGCCGCTGCATGTCAATGGACCAGCTCTTGTCGCCGACCACGAGGATCCCCTTGTCGACGGCCGCCACGAGGTCTTCGGTCGTCGGGCCCTCGCCCTCCGCCGGCTGCAACGACACGTTCGCCATCCGCTGGATCGGCACGTGGAGCGCCGAGTCGGCGAAGGCACAGCCGTTGGACCGGCCCAGACCGCGTTCGGCGGCCATGCGCCGGTCGAGCTGATACCCGACGAGCACCCCGTCGCGCACGATGTCGAACGACTGGGCGGCCACGCCCTCGTCGTCGTAGCCGATGGTGGCAAGCCCATAAGGGGTAACACGGTCGCCCGTCACGTGCATGAGCTCCGACCCGTAGCGGAGCGTGCCGATCTTGTCCGGCGTGGCAAACGAAGTCCCCGCGTAGGCGGCCTCGTACCCCAGTGCCCGATCGAGCTCGGTGGCGTGCCCCACGGACTCGTGGATCGTCAGCCACAAGTTGCTCGGATCGATGATCAGGTCGTAGGCGCCCGGCTCGACACTCGGGGCCTGCACCTTCTCGGCCAGGTACCCGGGAAGCTCGGCCAGCTCGGCGTCCCAATCCCAGCCTGTACCGAGGAGGTACTCCCAGCCCCGGCCCACCGGAGGGGCGAGCGTCCGCATCGACTCGAACGAACCAGTGCCTGGGTCCACGGCGTAGGCCTCCACCACCGGGTGGACCCGAACCCTGCGCTGGGTGAGCCGGGCACCTTGCAGGTCGGCGAAGTACTTGTCCTCCACGACACAGAGGACGGTGGCCGTGACATGGTCGATGCCTGGCGTGCCGAGCAGGCGCTCGCTCCACTCGGTCAGGAGCCCCACCTTGTCCGACGTGGGCACCTCGGCCGGGTCGATGTCGTACGGAGCGAGCCAGCTCCCCACGCTGATCGGGGGCTCGTCTGCCAGCGCCACCGGCACCTGCAATGCCGCGGCCGAAGCGGCGGCCAAGGCGGCGGCACGGTCGGCGAGCTCGGACGCCGCATCCGGATGGAGCTCGGCTGTGCCGGCGAAGCCGAACGACCCGCGCCGAACCAAGCGCAGGCCCATGGCGAGCTCGGTGTCGTCGACGACCGTTTCGACGCGACCGTCTCGGAGGCCCAGGTACTGCCAGCGAAGGTGCTCGACCCTCAGCTCGGCGTGACTCGCTCCCAGACTCTCGGAACGGCCCAGGGCGCTGTCAGTCAGGACGTCGAG
>DATGGF010000137.1:0-5852 GCA_035308625.1 Acidimicrobiales bacterium
GAAGGTCGGCGCCTCGACAACGCCGAGCGTCCCCACGCCGATCCGTCCCCTTGGAGACGAACTGTCGGCCCGTCTCGAGGACGAGCTCGCCGATCCCTTCCACGACGTGTTCGCCGGGATCGACGGCTCGCGTTCCCTGCCGTCGCACACCCAGCAAGCGCTGGCTCGTTCGCTGTCGGGTTCCCCCCGGCGGGGTGTGGCGCCACGCCTGGCCGCGGCCGCCGCCGCGGTGGTCGTGCTGAGCGGCGCCGTGGTGGGCCTGGCCACTTTGGGTCACAACGGCAGCGGCGCCGGGTCCTCGTCGCGCGCCGTCGGGACCCGACAGACAACCGGCGGCAAGGTCCAGGAGGACAACCCGAACGCCAACCCCCGGGCGCCACTGCCGACGGGGGGATCGAGCGGCAACGCCGCAGCCAGTGCACCGACGGCCGGGCCCTATCAATTGGCGACACCGGCGCCCGGGGTACCGGGCGGCGCCGTGCCGGTGGTCACGTCCATCTCCCCGGACACCGGCCCGACCGCGGGCGGCACGTGGGTGACCATCATCGGGAGCGGGATGAGCGAGGTCTCGGCCGTGCACTTCGGCGCGCAATCGGCCATGACGTTCGTTCTGGTGTCGGAGACCGAGCTCCGCGCCCAGGCGCCCGCCCACAATCCAGGGCCGGTCGACGTGATCGTTACCGGGCCCCAGGGGGCAAACCAGCCCGGGGCCAACGGCGTCTATACCTACAGCGGATGAGCGGCGACCTCCCGCACCACGAGACGCGGTGCGGCGTCGGGGCTCAGGTGACCAGCCGGTCGAGGAACGGCACCAGGCTGGTGAGCAGCGCCTGACGCGCCTGATCGAGCGGGAACCAGGCCGCCCGGTCGATCTCGGGGAACTCCTGGCGGCGTCCCGAGCGCGGCGGCCATTCCATGTCGAAGGTGTTGCTGTGCACCACCGCCACGTCGAGGTCGCCTTCGACCGCCCACAGCCTCGTCAGCTTCCCGCCGGACTGGCGCACCTCGCCCAGGTCCCGGCGAGGCCCCGGGGGCGCAGCCTGGCCTAGCTCTTCGGCGAACTCGCGCTCCGCGGCGGCGAGGGGGTCCTCGCCGGGGTCGTACTCCCCTTTCGGCATCGTCCATGCCCCGGCGTCCTTCTTGGCCCAGAGCGGTCCGCCGAGATGGACCAGGAGCACTTCGGGGCCGTGCGCGCCAGAGCGATGCAGGAGCAGACCGGCGCTGCGCTTGGGCATGGGACCTCCGGGAGCCTGACGTGGCTGCGTCGGCCCCATTCTGGACAGAATGGGGGCATGGCGAGCACCGATGTGGACGTGGCCGGCGAGGTCAAGGCCTGGCTGAGCGAGCAGTGGGACCCGGACCTCACCGTGGGCGAGTGGTGGGAGCGCCTCGGCACATCGGGATGGGCGGCCCCCACCCTGCCCGAGTCGAGCTACGGACGCGGGCTCTCGCGCGAAGAAGCCGTGCGAGTCCAGCAGGCCATCGTGGAGTTCGGCGCCCTCGGGGCGCCCGGCGGCTTGGGCCTGCTGTTGGCCGCCCCCACCATCGCCACCCACGGGGACACCGACCAGCAGGAACGGTACATCCGCGCCATCGTCACCGGGCAGGCTGCCTGGTGCCAGTTGTTCAGCGAGCCCAACGCCGGCTCCGACCTCGCCGGCCTGCAGACCCGGGCCGTACGCGACGGCGACGAATGGGTGGTCAACGGCCAGAAGGTGTGGACGTCCGGAGGCCAGGTAGCCGACATGGCGATGCTCATCGCCCGGACCGACACCGACGTGCCCAAGCACCAGGGCATCACCTACTTCGCCCTCGACATGCACCAGCCCGGCATCGAGGTGCGGCCGCTCAGGGAGATGACGGGGCGCTCACTGTTCAACGAGGTGTTCCTGACCGACGCGCGCGTCCCCGCCGACGCCATGATCGGCGGGCTCAACAACGGCTGGGCCGTGGCCAACACCACGCTCGCCTTCGAGCGCGCCGGGCTCGGCGCCGGCGGTGGATCGGCCGCCGGAGGTGCGGCCACCCCGGGGTCTGTGGCTGGCGATCTCGCCCGCCGGGCCGGTGACTTCGTCCGTAACGTGAACCAGCGCGGCGCGGGAGCGCCCGGAGGGATGTTCGGCGCCTCGGAGAAGCTGCTCATCGAACTGGCCCGACGAAACGGCTCGATCGACGACCCCACCGTGCGCCAGGACCTGATGCGGCTGCACGAGCTCAACGAGATCGGTCGCTACATGAGCCTGCGCCAGAAGGCGTTACGCAGCACCGGCGGCGACATCCCCGGGCTCGGCAACATGGCCAAGCTCTCGATGAGCCAGATCCTGCGGCTGTCTCGCGACGTGGGGCTGCGCATCCTCGGCCCCTTGGGCACCCTCTTCGGCTACAGCGCCGCCGACCGCAAAGCCCTGGAGGAAGTCACCGGGGAACCGGGGGCGTCGATGGTGGTCGAGATGGCGCTGTTCACCCAGGGGCCGTCGATCTACGGCGGCACCGACGAGATCCAGCACAACATCCTGGGCGAGCGGGTGCTCGGTCTCCCCAAGGAGCCGAACGCCGACAAGACGACCGCCTTCCGGGACCTGCCCAAGAACGGCTGAGGTGCACGCAGGTCCGATGAGGAACACGCAGCACGGGCCAGTGCACTGACAAACACCCGGGTCTCTTCAGTCACCATCGCCCGGCTCCAATCGCAGTTGCTCGTCGGCGAGCCTGCCGGTTCGGCCGAGCGGGTCGTCGGACACCTGCTGGCCGTTCAGGCCCAGGACGGACGCGGCGCCCGGCTGGCGGTGCGTGTCCGCTCGAAAGGTCTCGTCGCCGCCGATGTCGATCGCGCGCTCAGCCAGGACCGCTCGCTCGTCGTCACCTGGCTCAATCGCGGCACGCTCCATTTGGTCCGTAGTGAGGACTACTGGTGGCTCCACCGGCTGACCGCGGCGCGTTCGTCGATGGGCAGCCAACGCCGGCTGCGACAGGAGGGAGTGGGTCCTCGACAGGCCGTGCGCGGTGTCGAACTGATCGCCCGAGCCGTGACCGAAGACGGCCCCCAGACCCGAGAGCAGCTCCGCCAACGCCTGGCGGCGGCCCGGATTCCGACGGCCGGGCAGGCCTTGGTCCACATCCTCGGTGTGGCCAGCGCAGCGGGAGCGGTGCTGCGCGGGCCGATGGTGGACACCGAGCAAGCCTTCGTCTCGGTAGACCGGTGGCTGGGCCCGGCCCCGCCGGCCCTCGAGCGCGAGAAGGCCCTCGCCGACTTGGCGCGCCGCTACCTGGCCGGGCACGCGCCCGCCGGACCCGAGGACCTCGCCAAATGGGCAGGGATCACCTTGGGCGATGCCCGCCGAGGCTTCGCCGCGGTGCGCCCCGAGTACGAGGAATGCGACGAGGGATTGCTCGCTCCCCGTGCCCCCGCCGGCGCGGCACTGCCGGGACCGCGACTGCTCGGCCCCTTCGATCCCCTGCTACACGGCTGGGCTTCGCGCCAGGCCTTTGTCGGTCGCCATGTCGGCATCGTCACCAACAACGGGATCTTCCGACCGTTCGCCCTTGTCGACGGACGGGTGGTGGCCACCTGGGGTCTTCCCGGCGGCCAGCCGAGCATCGTCACGCTCGAGCGGCTTTCCTCCCCGGTCCGGCGAGCCTTGTCCGAGGACGCCGCGGACGTGTTGCGGTTTCTCGGGCTGCCCGCCCGTCCGGCGATCTTCGATTAGCCGGCCGATCAGCTAGCCCACGGGACTGCGCTGGCCCTCGCAGAAGCTCCGTGCTCCACCGTGATCTCAGCGATCGAGGAGGTAGAGGCGCCAGGTACCTTCAAAGCCCTTGAGCTCGTGTTCACCCGCCTCCTCGAATCGATACTCGCCTCCTAGCAGCATGTCTCGCACTGCCGACGACACATACACCTCGCCTTCACCGGCTAGCTGCTCGACTCGGGCGGCGATATTGACTGCGGTGCCGGCCACATCTCCGTCCTCACGAACCTCGAGCTCGCCAGCGTGAACGCCGGCTCGTGCGGCGAGCTCGATGGCGCCGAGCCTCACGACGATCTCAGACGCCGCCCCCACCGCCTGGGACGGTCCGTCGAACAATGCCAGCATGCCGTCGCCTGTGCTCTTCACCACTCGGCCACCGTAGGCAGCCGTGACGTCGCGGCAAATGCGGTCGTGGCTCTCGATTGTCCCCCGCCATTCTGCATCCCCGGCACGGATCGTGCGGGACGTGGAACCGACAAGATCGGTGAAGAGCACGGCGGCGAACCGCCGACTGCCCCCTGTGGGTGGGCGTCCGGTGATGAACTCGAAGAGAGGGTCGAGGAAGGATCGCCAATGAGGCATGAACCAGAGAAAGTGGTCTTCGCCCTCGACCTCCATATACCGGGCCCCCGGAATCCTGTCGGCAAGTAGGCGGCCATTGGCGACATTTATGACCCGATCACCTTTCACGTGCATGACGACGGTCGGAGCCGTTATCTCCGGCAAGACCGGAAACGTGTCGAGGCTGACGAGACTCTCGATCTGACGCGCGATGTCGGTTGGACTGGCCGTCTGGCGCTGAAACTTTCCGGCCCAGTGAATGAACGAACTGTTGTGGCGCTGGCTCGGCATCATCCAGTCGGTCATGAAGCTGGGGTCAGTCCCCCAGGAGTCAATGAGACGCTGGAACTGTGCGAGCATGTACTCGAAGTCAACAGGCGGGTCGCCGGCGGCGGCGTACTCCGCCAGGTGCGGTACTGCACCAATTCCCGCGCTCGTGTTGATCAGAGCCAACCTTTCGACACGGTCAGGGTGCCGGGCCGCGAAGAGCTGCGCCATCACACCACCTTCGGACAAGCCCACCAAGGAGGCTCGCTCAAGGCCTTCAGCGTCCATGACGGCCGAGATGTCGCTAATGCGCTCATCTAGGGTTGGTGCTCTGTCGAAGCGGTCGGAACTCCCGATGCCGCGTTTGTCGAACATCACGATTCGACCGTGCTGGGCGTCGTACTCCAGAACGCGCCGATGGAGCTCATGCTCCCAAGTCAGTTCCACATTGGACGCGAGCGGAGGCACCAAGACAATCGGCGAGCCGGAACCAAACGCTTGATAGGCAATGTGGAGCCCGTCCGACATTGCGTATTTCGTATCTGGCAATTCCACGTGGTGCATTGTCGCGCAAGAGAAGCGAGGCGCGGCCAATGACGGAGCATCGTGCCCCCGCCGCACGTCGCCGTACCGGCTGACTCCCCGGCACCACGCTGTGGCAGAGGCAGCGGCCTAGAACACGGGGGGCACGACGAATCCGGCTCCGGTCACCAGTTCCTCGCTCACCTGCCACAGTCTTTCGGCGGCGCGTCCTGACCGCGCCTGGCGCGACATGTGACCCGGCTTGGATCGCGCCCAGTACCCACCGCTGCGATCAGCCAGCTCGGGCGCCGTGGCCAGATGCAGCGACGTGCGCGCCCCGGCGCGCGCCGAGATCTCGACATGGCGGATGATCCGGTTCCCCCAACCGGAGATCCCCCGGAGGTCGCCGTCCATGCCGAAACCGCTGCGCACCGCGCCGGGGTGCACGGCGTTGGCCGTCACACCCGTGCCCTGCAGCCGGCGGGCCAGCTCCCGGGTGAAGAGCACGTTGGCCAGCTTGGACCGGGAGTGGGCCTCCAGCGCCACATACCCGCGCTCGGTCTGCAGATCGTCGAAGCGCATGCCCAGCGGGGCGAAATGGTGACCGAACGAGCTCACGCTCACGACCCGGCTGGGCGCACTGGCCCGCAGCCGGGCGAGCAGAAGTCGCGTGAGGAAGAAGGGGCCCAGGTGGTTGACCCCGAACGTCTGCTCGAAGCCCTGGGCCGTCACCTGCCGCGTCGACCAGATGCCCCC
>DATGGF010000138.1:0-3055 GCA_035308625.1 Acidimicrobiales bacterium
GTGCCGCCATGCACGCCGCCGTGACCCTCCACATCGACGCTGAACCGGACAAGGTCTGGGGACTGGTGACCGACATCACCCGGATGGGGGAGTACAGCCCCGAGGTCATCGAGGCCGAGTGGATGGATGGTGCGACCGGGCCCGCCTTGGGGGCTCGCTATCGGGGCCACGTGCGGCGTAACGAGAAGTGGCCCGTCTATTGGACGACCTGCCAGGTCACCGAGTGCACCCCCGGTGAGGTGTTCGAATTCGCGGTGCTGCTGGGCGAGCGCCCGGTCAACACCTGGCGCTACGAGTTCAAGGCGAGCGAGGGCGGAGGCACCGACGTCACCGAGTCGTTCGACCTGGGGGACAACCTGTTCATGAAGGTGTGGCGCCCGCTGGGTGGCATTCTGCGGGAGAAGCGCAACCAGCGCGACATGCTCCACACGCTGCAACAGATCAAGAAGGTGGCGGAAGCTTCGTAGCCGGGATCCGGATCTTCCTCCGGTCCGCGATGGAGCCGAGTGGGACGACTAACGGCCAGCGGGGCCGATCAGGAGAACGCCACCTCGAGGTGACACTCGAACGTCGGGCCGCTGCACACGGATCGCCACCGTTCGCCCGCCGCAATGGGGAAGGCGGCGGTGAGCGTCCCGGTGGTCACGATGGAGCCGGCAGGCAGGCCGTCGACGCCGGGGAGTCGTAGCAGCCAGGACACGGCTTCGACGGGTCCTCCGAGCGCGTCGGCTCCCTTGCCTTCGGCGACCACAGTGCCGTTCAGTTCGAGGACCACTCGAGTCGAGGCCAGGGCGACGTCGTCAGCCGGCCCGGAGACCCGGTCTCCCACGACCAAAGCGCCGTGCAGGCCGGCGTCGGCCACCGCATCGGCGGGGGCCATGACCCAGTCGGGGTAGTGGCACTGGACGATCTCGAATCCGGGAGCCACCCAATCGACAGCCGCGCTGATCTCGGTGGTGGACGCGCCGGGGACCAGGTCGGACCTCGTGCCGAGGACGATCTCGGGCTCGATCCGGGGGGCCACGAGCCCGTCGAGTCTCACGTCGCGCCTGGTGGTCACCGAATCGTCGTAGATGGGCGCCCAAAAGGGGCTGGTGAGACCGAGCGCCTCCCAAATGGACTGGTTGGTGAACCCGAGCTTCACCCCCACGGCGCGCACACCGGACGCGATCCTCTCCTCGTGGAGGAAACGGGCAACTGCGTACCCGTCCTCGATGGAGAATCCCGGCCGGCTGTGGCTGGGCGGGACAACGAGGCCGTGCTGCTTCCGGCCCGTATCGAGCTCCAGGGCGATCTGCTCGAGGTCCATGAAATCTCAGCGAATGGTTTCCCGTGCGACAGCGGTTCCCACCGCCGAGATGATCACCACGGCCAGGGCGCCAGCGATGGCCGGGATCACGCGGGTCCACGAAATCGGGTTGCCATGTTCGAGGCCCATCAAGCCGATCGCCGCGATCAAATCGGCGATGGCCCCGAGCGCGGTGACACCGAGAGCGACGACGACCCATCGACAGAGCCGCCGCGCCCGTTGGATATAGGCGACGGCGACGTCCGCGCGCGCCGCTGGGTCCTCGGCGTCTTCGGACCATCGGTCGGCTTGCCACCAGCAGATCCCCACGAGGCCGAGGAGCACCGAGGCGAACACCGGCCCGGCCCAGGCGGCGCCGAACGTGATGGACTGCCACGTCTGCACGAAGGGGTCAATAACAGGCCCGAACGCGTTCTGGTTTGCCGCAACGTCGATGCCGGCGGCGAGTCCTCCAACGGCAACTGCGCCAAACGCAGACAAGATGCCCACGACCACGATCTCGGGTACTGACCACGGGGGCCGGAGCGCGGGCGGTTCGTCCGGAAGAGCATCAGTCACGCCTGATCACCTCCTCGAAGTGCCTGCACCTTAGGTGCCGGGTGCCGTGTCGGTCCTGGCGTTCGTTGGTACGAGCAGACCTAAGCTGCCGAGCGGTCTCGACGAAAGGGGGCTCATGCCCGCGAGCACCACGCCACGCCTCGTGGTGGAGCCCGTCGCCGGCGCCCTGGGCGCCGCGGTCACCGGGATCGATCTCTCCGCGGTGACCGATTCGGAGCAGCTCGAAGGGCTGCGCACGGCGCTGGCCGAACACCTGGTCGTGTTCCTACCCGACCAGCATCTTTCCTTGGACGACTTGGAACGGTTGACCGATCTGCTGGGAGGTCGCGACGTCACTCCCTACGTCCAGCCGGTCGACGGGCGGCCCTACGTCATCCGCGTCGTGAAGGAGCCAGGCGACGTGTTGAACTTCGCCAACGCCTGGCACACGGACCTCTCCTACCTGCCTGAGCCCCCGGCCTACACGCTGCTCCACGCTTGGGAGGTTCCCCCCTATGGTGGGGACACGATCTGGGCCAACCAGTATCTCGCCTACGAACAGCTCTCCCGAGGGTTGAAGCAGATGCTGGGCGACCTCGAAGCGGTCCACTCGGCTGGTATGGCCTATGGGACCGGCGGTCTGCTCGACAAAGTCAAGGACCTGACGTCCATGGCCATCGCCCCGTCGCCGGATGCCTATGCGGAGCACGTCCACCCGGTCGTCGTGGAACACCCGGTGACGGGCCGGGCGAGCCTGTATGTGAACCCCGTCTACACCACCCGATTCTCGGGCTGGACACAGGCGGAGTCCCAAGCCCTTCTGTCCCATCTCTACATGGCGGCCGTCAACGAGAACCTCACGTGCCGCCTGCATTGGGCCCGTTACACGCTGACGATCTGGGACAACCGCTGCACGATGCACAACGCGCTGAACGACTACTCAGGTGTCAGGCGCGAGATGTACCGGACGAGCGTGAAAGGCTCGGCACCGAAGGCGTACATCGCCCCGTAGCTCGCCGCCCCGGGGGGGCGTAGTCGGCTAACCCGGGAGGATGACTGACGCCGATCGAGCCGGAACAGGGCTCAGGAACACCCGGCCACGAGAATGGTTCTCTGTGCGCTGGCAGGGGAGTTCGGACTCGAGACGGTGCCCTTGTCGGCGTTCACCTCGAACCAATACTGGCCCGTTGCCAGAGACGGACTTGTCCA
>DATGGF010000139.1:0-7255 GCA_035308625.1 Acidimicrobiales bacterium
CCCGACCCATCCGATCCGACCTAGCCGCGGCTCGCCCGGCCGAGCCGAGGCACCAGCTCCGCCATAGCCGGCCGCGGATGCCCGGGGCCCGCCGGCGCCCACAGTGCCCGGAGCGGGACTTGAACCCGCACGCCCTTTCGAGCAAAGGCTTTTGAGGCCTTCGTGTCTGCCGATTCCACCATCCGGGCGGGATGACGTTGGGTGGCTGTCGGGCCTCGGGGTGAGGTCCGGCGGTCATGTTAGAGAACACCGTTGGTGGGCATGCCTCCATGGCCCTACCGGTGTTCGGCGCCGGGCCGTCGGCATCGGGGGTACGGCCTACAATTCGCCCATGCGCCGGGCCCTCGTCGAGCGATCGTTGCGTGACGTGCACGGCCGCCTGGTGCGGGCCCGGGAGGAATTGGCGGTGATGGACGAGCAGGTGGGCGTCCTGGCCGACGCGGCCGACGACGCCCGGATCCGGGCCCTGGTGTCGGAGACCCCGGTGGCCGGACACGACTACAGCGACGCCCAGCGCCACGCCGACGCCGCCGCCCGGGCCCGGGCGGCGCTGGCCGCCACCATCGACGAATTGGAGCACCGTCAGGACGAGCTGTTGACCAAGCTCGTCGACCCGACATCGTCCCACGAGAGCTAGACCCCCGACACCCGAGAAAGAGAGCGCACGCCGCATGCCCAAGCGCGTCGTCATCGCCGAGGACGAGGCCATCATCCGCCTCGACCTGAAGGAGATCTTGGAGGCCGAAGGCTACGAGGTGGTGGGGGAGACCGGCCGGGGGGACGAGGCCGTGGAGCTGGTGGCCCGCACCGAGCCCGACCTGGCCATCCTCGACATCAAGATGCCCGGCCTCGACGGGATCGAAGCGGCGCGCCGCATCTCCCAGGAGCACCGCACCGCCGCGCTGATCCTCACCGCCTTCAGCCAGCGCAACCTGAACGAGGACGCTCGTGACGCCGGTGTGGCCGCCTATCTGGTGAAGCCGTTCCAGCGCAGCGAGCTGATCCCGGCCATCGAGGTGGCCATCGCCCGGTTCCAGGAGCACCGGGCCATCGAGGACGAGCACGCAGAGCTCCAGGGCAAGGTGTCGAGCCTGGAGGAGAAGCTGGAGACCAGGCAGCTGGTGGACCGGGCCAAGGGGGTCTTGATGGACAAGCACGGGCTGGGGGAGGCCGAGGCCTTCTCCTTCATCCAGCGCACGGCCATGACTCGGCGGGCCCGCATGCGGGACGTGGCCCGCGAGGTCCTCGAGGGGACCCTCGCACCCTGAGCACCGAGCGCGCCCTCTACCTTCTCGACGGCAACTCGCTCGTCTTCCGCGCC
The DNA here is from genome assembly GCA_035308625.1 of Acidimicrobiales bacterium. GTDB lineage: Bacteria > Actinomycetota > Acidimicrobiia > Acidimicrobiales > UBA8190 > DATGGF01. The sequence continues at coordinate 1,322 of DATGGF010000139.1, forward strand.
TTCTTCGCCCTCCCCACCGACCTGGCCACCACCGGGGGGGTGGTGACCAACGCGGTGCACGGGTTCACCTCGATGCTGGTCATGCTGCTGCGCGATCAGGACCCCAGCGGCATGGCCGTGGCCTTCGACCGGCCCGAGCCCACCTTCCGCGACGACGTGGTGCCCGACTACAAGGGCAACCGGCCCGACACCCCCGACCTGCTCGTGCCCCAGTTCGCCCTGGTGCGCGAAGTACTGCGCACGTTGGGCATCACCATGGTCGAGATCGCCGGCTTCGAGGCCGACGACGTGCTTGCCACCCTGGCCACCGAGGCCCGCGACGCCGGCCGTGACGTCGTAGTGGTGACCGGCGATCGCGACACCTTCCAATTGGTCGAGGACCCGCATGTGCAGGTGATGTACACCCGGCGGGGCATCTCCGACACCGTGGTGTACGACGAGGCCGGCATCTTCGAGCGCTGCGGTGTGCCCCCCGACCGCTACCCCGTGCTCGCCGCGTTGCGGGGCGACCCGTCCGACAATCTGCCCGGGGTCCCCGGGGTGGGGGAGAAGACGGCGGCCAAGCTCGTCACCGAGTACGGCGACCTCGACGGGATCTTCGGCCATCTCGATGCGCTCACTCCCAAGCTGCGCCAGAACCTGGCCGAGGCCGAGGAGACTGTGCGGCGCAACGCCGAGGTGATCCCCTTGCGCCGCGACGTGGAACTGCCCGTCGGGGTGGACGACCTGGCGCTGGGGCACTGGGACACCGAAGCCGTGCGCGAGCTCTTCGGCGAGCTCGAGCTCAAGTCGTTGTGGGGTCGGCTGGCCCCCATCCTCGGACGGGAGGAGGGCGAGGCCCTGCCCCGCAGCGCCGCGCAGGCCGCCGCAGTGGCGCCGTTCGCCGTGGACCTGGCCGCACTGTCGCCCGCGGTGCCCGCTCCCGACGAGGCGGCCGCCGCCGTCGGCGCCTTCACCTCGGCCGCCCTGGTGTCGATGGTGGCGCAGTGGGCGGGTGAGCCGGGGCGCTCCCCGCTCACCGGCCTGGCCCTGGCCGACGTCGGCGCCTTGACCGGTGAGGCGCCCGCGTCACGGGCGAAGGTGGGTGCGGTCGTCTGGCTGGACGACACCGCACTGGCCGAGCCCGCAGTGCGCCAGGCGCTGGCCGAATTGGTGGGGCCGGGCGGAGTGCGCGTCGTCGGGCACGGCACCAAGGAGCTCATGCGCAGCCTGCTCCCGCTCGGGATCGACATCCGGGGCCTGGCCATGGACAGCGCGGTGGTGGCTTACCTCCTCGATCCGTCGAGCTCGAGCTACCGCCTGGACGAACTGGCCGACGCCCGTCTCGGCGTGTCCCTCGGCGCGCTGGGGGCCGGGCCGGTGTCGGGACAACTCGACCTCGGAGGAGAGGGCGCCGACGCGCCAGCCGACGGGGCGCGCCGCGCCGTGGTGGTGGGCGGGCTGGTGCCGTCGTTGCGTCACGCGCTCGGGGTGGCCGGCCTCGAGCGCCTGCACGACGAGGTCGAGCTCCCGCTCGTCCGGGTCCTGGCCCGCATGGAGGTGACGGGCGTGGGCGTCGACGCCGACGAGCTGCGCCGCATCGCCAAGGAGCTGGCCGCCCAGTGCGCCACCTTGGAGGCCGAGATCCAGTCGCTGGCGGGGGAGCCGTTCAACGTGAACTCCACACCGCAGCTGCGCACCGTGCTCTACGAGCGGCTCGGGCTGTCACCGGGGCGACGGACCAAGACCGGCTTCTCGACCGACGCCGCCACCCTCGAACGCCTGCGCGATCAGCACCCCATCGTGGACACCCTGCTGCGCTACCGCGAGGTGGAGAAGCTGCGTTCGACCTACGGCGAGAGCCTGCTGGCCGAGGTGGCCGACGATGGCCGCATCCACGCCACCTTCCATCAGACCGTGGCCCGCACCGGCCGCCTCTCGTCGGACCGGCCCAACCTGCACAACATCCCGGTCCGCAGCGACCTCGGTCGCCAGATGCGCCGGGCCTTCGTGCCGGCTCCCGGGCACCGCCTGCTGGTGGCCGACTACGACCAGATCGAGCTGCGCGTCATCGCGCACCTCTCGGGCGACCCCGGCCTGGTGGCCGCTTTCGCCGAGCACCGCGACATCCACCGCACCACGGCGGCCCGGGTGTTCGGCGTGGCCGCCGAGGACGTGACCCCGGCCCAGCGCAACCGGGCCAAGATGGTCTCCTACGGCCTGGCCTACGGCATGGAGGCCTACGGGCTGGGCCAGCGCCTGTCCATCGAGACGGCCGAGGCCCAGGAGATCCTCGACGCCTATTTCGGCGCTTTCCCGGCAGTGCGGGCCTACATGGACGCCACCGTGGCCGAGGCCCGGGGCAAGGGCTACACGATCACCCTCTTCGGCCGCCGCCGGCCCTTGCCCGATCTCAACTCGCCCAACCGGTCGCTGCGTATGGCGGCGGAGCGCCAGGCCATGAACGCCGGCATCCAGGGACTGGCGGCCGACCTCTTCAAGGTGGCGCTGGTTCGCCTCGACGACGCACTCGAGGCACGGGGGCTCACGTCACGGCTGGTGCTCCAGGTGCACGACGAGGTGCTCGTGGAGGTGCCGGGGGCCGAGGAGGCCGAGCTGGGCGCGCTGGTGCCCGCGGTGATGGCAGGGGTGGCCGCCGAGGCCGAGCTGGCTGTGCCGCTCGAGGTGTCGGCCGCGTGGGGCGACTCATGGGCGGACGCCAAGGGATAACATGGCTGGTCGGCCACTTCGGTGGCCGGTTCCTGCGTGTTCCCCCCGCGGGCCGTCCTGTCCACCAATAGAGAGCAAACCCAACCTTCATGTCCGACCCCGTCGCCGGCCCCGCCGGCGCCCCCGACCTCCCCCCCGGCGCCCCCGGCGCCACTCCCGACACGAGCGCCTCCTCCACCGGCACCATCCCCGGAGCCACCGCCCTGTTGTCGGACGCCCCCATGGGCACCTTCGACGAGCAGGGCGTCTACGTTCCGAGATCGATCGTCGAGGACGACCTGAACGGCGCCTCGCTGGAGGACGCCATCGCCTCCACCATCGTCGAGTTCGACGACGGCGACATCGTCGAGGGCTCGGTGGTGAAGATCGACAAGGACGAGGTCCTGCTGGACATCGGCTTCAAGTCCGAAGGCGTCATCCCCGTGCGGGAGCTGTCGATACGCAACGACGTCGACCCCAACGAGATCGTGGAGCTGGGCGAGCGCATCGAGGCCCTCGTCCTCCAGAAGGAGGACAAAGAGGGTCGGCTGGTGCTGTCGAAGAAGCGGGCCCAGTACGAGCGGGCCTGGGGGACCATCGAACGGATCAAGGAATCCGACGGTGTGGTGAAGGGCCCGGTCATCGAAGTGGTCAAGGGCGGCCTCATCGTCGACATCGGGTTGCGCGGGTTCCTCCCGGCGTCACTCGTCGAGCTGCGCCGGGTGCGCGAGTTGCAGCCCTATGTGGGCCGCAGCATCGAGGCCAAGATCATCGAGCTCGACCGCAACCGCAACAACGTGGTCCTGTCCCGCCGGGCCTGGCTGGAGGAGACCCAGAAGGAGCAGCGCGGCGAGTTCCTGGTCAACCTGAAGCCGGGGGAGCGGCGCCGGGGCGTGGTGTCGTCGGTGGTCAACTTCGGCGCCTTCGTCGATCTGGGCGGCATGGACGGTCTCATCCACGTTTCCGAGCTGTCGTGGAAGCACGTCGACCATCCGTCGTCGGTGGTATCGGTGGGTGACGAGGTCGAGGTCGAGGTGCTCGACGTCGACCTCGACAAGGAGCGCATCAGCCTGTCGCTCAAGGCCACCCAGACCGACCCGTGGCAGGAATTCGCCAACACCCACCAGATGGGGGAGCTGGTCTACGGGCGTATCACCAAGCTGGTGCCCTTCGGCGCTTTCGTACAGGTGGGCGACGGGATCGAGGGTCTCGTCCACATCTCGGAGATGGCCGGGCACCACGTCGACCTGCCCGAGCAGGTGGTGACACCGGGCGAGGAGCTGTGGGTCAAGATCATCGACATCGACCTGCAGCGGCGCCGCATCAGCCTGTCCATCAAGCAGGCGGCCGAGGGCGGCGAGGTGTCGGAGGAGTACCGAGAGGCCTTCGGCGAGCACGCCTACGACGAGCACGGCAACTACATCGGCTACGACTACGGCGCCTCGGAATTCACGCCGGAGACCGAGGCCCAGGCGGCCTGGGCCGACTACGCCCCGCCGGCCTCGGCGGGAGAAGGCGACGCGCCGGCCGAAGGCGAGGCGGCTGCCACTGCTGCTGGTGCGGACACGGCTGTCGCGGCCGACAGCGCCGAAGCGCCGGCACCGGAGGCCGCCGAAGCGCCGGCCGCCGACACCCCCGCGTCGGAGTAGGGGTGTTCGCCGGGCCCTGCCCGGCGAAAGAGACAGACCGTCAGGCTTCCGGGGACGGCCCGCGCCCGGCCACCCCGCTCACCGTGGGCGGCCCGATGGTGACCGGCCGCTCCCGGGGGAAGTGGCAGGCCACGTAGTGGCCGGGCGCCAGGGCCCGCAACTCGGGCTCCTCCGCCGCGCAGAGCTCTTCGGCCCGCGGGCAGCGGGTGCGGAACCGACATCCACTGGGGGGATCGGTGGGCGAAGGCAGCTCGCCCGACAGTGGGGCCGTCCCCAGGCTCACCGTGGGGTCGGGCTCGGGGATGGAGGCCAACAGGGCGGCTGAGTAGTGGTGGGCCGGGTGCCGGTAGAGCTCGTCGGGCGTGGCCAGCTCGCACAGCTTCCCGAGGTACATCACGGCCACCCGGTCGCTCACGTTCTTCACCACGGCCAGGTCGTGGGCGATGAAGATCATGGTCAGGCCGTGACGGGCTTTCAGGTCGTCGAGCAGGTTGAGGATCTGGGCCTGCACCGACACGTCGAGCGAGGACACGGGCTCGTCGCAAATCAACAGGTGGGGCTCGAGCATGAGTGCGCGGGCGATGCTGATGCGCTGGCACTGGCCGCCCGAGAACTCGGCGGGGCGGCGGCTGGCCGCGGCATCGGGATCGATGCCCACCGCGTCGAGCATGGCCCGGGCCCGCTCGCGCCGCTCGGGCTTGGTGCCGAGCCCCCACAGGGCCAGCGGCTCGACCACCGCGTCGAGGACACGACGACGGGGGTTCAGCGACGAGATGGGGTCCTGGAACACCATCTGGATGCGCGTGCGCGCCCGCCGCAGTGCACTGCCGCGCAGCTTGGCCAGCTCGGTGTCCTCGAAGTGGACCGATCCCGACGTGGGCTTGACCACCTGGGCCACGGCCCGGCCGGTGGTGGACTTCCCGCAGCCCGACTCACCCACCAGGCCCAGCGTCTCTCCCGGGGCGACGTCGAAGCTGACGTCGGAGACCGCCCGCACGCGGTGGGCGCCGGAGCCGAACTCCACCACCAGCCGCTCGACGCGCAGCAGCATGCCGTCACCCCGCAGCGCGGCCGTGCCGCTCCCCGCCATCAGCGCACCCCGGCCGGCATGCCGGCGAAGGAGACCGCCGCGGGCACGCCCACCGACAGGTTGTAGGCCAGCGCCTGCTCGTTCTCGCGCGATCCCACCGGGTACCAGCAGGCGAACTGGTGGTCAGGCCCGGCGGTGCGTAGCGGTGGCGCGTGCTCCCGGCAGTACTCCTGGACGTAGGGGCACCGGGGGGCGAAAGGGCAGCCGACGATGGTGGCCGACAGGTCGGGCGGCCGGCCCGGGATGGCCCGGAGGCGAGTGTGGCTGGGGTCGCTCAACCGGGGGATCGAGCGCATGAGGGCCTCGGTGTAGGGCATGCGGGTGTGGGTGAACAGCTCGACGGTCGAGGCCTTCTCCACGATGCGGCCGGCATACATCACCGCGATCTCGTCGGCGCGACCGGCCACCACCCCCAGGTCGTGGGTCACGAGGATCATGCCCATGGAGCGCTCGCGTTGCTGGGTGGCCAGCAGGTCGAGGATCTGGGCCTGCACGGTGACGTCGAGG
>DATGGF010000140.1:0-5638 GCA_035308625.1 Acidimicrobiales bacterium
CGTAGTAGGCGTCGTAGTAGCCGGCGGACAGGGCGTACGTCCCGAGCATGATGCGCCGCTTCACCTCGGGACCGAAGCCGGCGGCACGGGTCGACGCGTTCATCGCCTCCACATCGGCGGCGTCCACCCGCAGGCCGTACCGCACCCCGTCGTAGCGAGCCAAGTTGGACGATGCCTCGGCCGGAGCGAGCAGGTAGTAGGCGGGAAGCGCGTGCCGGACTTCCGGGATGGAGCACTCGTCGACCCTGGCGCCCGCTTCAGCAAGCGCCTGAGCCGCAGCGTGCACTGCTGAGACGATGGAGCTCTCGGCGCCCTCGAGCAGCTCCTGGACGACACCGACGCGTAGGGCCGACACATCCGAATCCAACGAGGACGCCACCCGCGGCGATGGACGTTCGAGACTGGTGGAGTCGCAGGGATCATGCCCGCCGATCGCGTCGAACAGGGCGGCCGCGTCGGCCACCGTGCGGGCGAATGGCCCGATCTGGTCCAGGGAACTGGCGAAGGCCACCAGGCCGTAGCGCGACACGGTGCCGTAGGTGGGTTTCATCCCCACCACCCCACAGAGCGCGGCCGGCTGGCGGATCGAGCCTCCCGTGTCGGATCCGAGCGCGAGCGGAGTCAGGCCTGCGGCCACGGCCGCGGCCGAGCCACCGCTCGACCCACCGGGCACCCGGGCGGGGTCGTAAGGGTTGCGCGTGGGCCCGAACGCCGAATTCTCGGTGGAAGACCCCATGGCGAACTCGTCGAGGTTCGTCTTCCCCACGACGACGGCGCCGGCGTCATGCAGACGGGTGACCACGGTTGCGTCGTAAGGCGGCCGCCAGCCTTCGAGGATGCGCGAAGAGCACGTGGTGGGGATCCCGCGGGTGCACAGGTTGTCCTTCAGCGCGACGGGGACGCCGGCGAGGGGACCGGGGTCGCCTCCGTCGGCCACCTGCTGGTCGACTGCATCGGCGGCGCGCAGCGCCTCCTCGGAAAGGGTGGACACAAAAGCGTGGAGCTCGCCATCGAGCCGGGCAATGGCCTCGAGGTGTCGCTCGACGACGAGGCGTGCCGACGTCGCACCCTCCCGCACGGCATGAGCGATGGCCAGGGCGGGTCCGGCCGGGCCGCCAGACGAATCCGTCGTCACGGCGCGTCCCCCAGGATCCGAGGCACGCGGAACCGGCCGTCCTCGGCCGCGGGCGCCTGGGCCAGCACCTCGTCGCGGTCGAGGGAGGGTCGCACCTCGTCGTTTCGCAGGACGTTGCGCATCGGAAGCGGGTGCGACGTGGGCTCGACGTCACGGGTGTCGAGGGCGGCCACCGCGGCGGCGTGCTCGAGGACGGCGGCGAGCTGCCCGGCGTAGGTGTCCAGCTCCTCGTCGGTGAGGTCCAGCCGCGCCAGGCGAGCGACATAGGCCGCGTCCTCGCGGGTGAGTCCGCCCTCGGACATCAGTGCGACATCAGTCGGACGTCAGTCGGGTTTCAGCGGTCGCGTCCGACCGCGTCACCTGAGGTAGCCGCCACGGCACCCGAGAGGACTGCGTCCATGAAGGCGGCCGTGCGTGCCTCGACCTCGGGGGCGTCGTTGTCCAAGGTGGCCACGTGGTAGCTGTGCTCGAGCCACACCCGTTCGACCGGTCCCGAGATGCGTTCGGTGAGGAAGTCACCCGACGAGCTCGGGACCACGTGGTCGTTCCGGCTGGTGAGGAGCAAGACCGGGCATCTGATCGAGGACAGGCTGGGCGCCATAGCCTCGACTCCCTCGAAGAGCGACAGGGCGGCGGCGACGGGGGTCCCCGGGTACGCCAGCTCGGCCACCCCTTCCTTGGCGATGTCAGAGCCGACGCCCGGCACGAGCTCGGTGCCCTCGGCCAGGATCCCGCGCAGGACGTCGCGAAAGCTGTCGGCCGGAGGCTCGACCAACGGGTTGACCAGGGCCAGGCCCCGGATCTCCGGGTGGCGGGTCGCCAGCCAGCACGCCAGCGACCCGCCCATCGAGAGAGCGGCCACCGCCACCGGGCCCGACCGTCCGGCCAGGTCGAGGTACGCAGCCTCGGCGGCCGCCGTCCAGTCGGCCCAGCGGGTCGGGAGCATGTCCTCCACCGCCGTCCCGTGGCCGGGCAGCAGGGGGAGCTCCACCGTGTGGCCTCGGGCCGCCAGCGCCTCGGCCAGGGGGCGCATCGACTGCGGGTTCCCGGTGAAGCCATGGAGGACGAGGACGGCGGTCGTCCCTCCCTGGTGCGAGTAGGGCTCGGCCCCTGGCAGTACCGGAGGAGTCACGAAGTCGCATGCTACCGGGGGTGGCCGAGGCCCCGGAAGGCGGATGACTGACATGCCAATCAGCGAGGGCGGGGGGACCCGGCCTGGCGGTAACGTGATCGTGCCGCCGGCGATCCGGCACGCCGGTGCAGTGGGCGGAAGCGGCAACGGAAAGCAGCAGGAGGAGCTGACAGACATGGCCACGTATGCGTTCCTGAGCGACGAGTGGGTCTCCGAGGCGCACAAGATCCGTGAGGAGTTCGACGGCAAGGCGGGGGCGATCCCCCACCAGATCCGCATGAACCTGGTGATCACCGAGGTGCCGTTCTCGGCGGACGCCATCGACGCACACATGGATTCGAGCGACGGCCAGCTCAAGCTCGATCTCGGGCACATCGAGCCTGTCGACCTCAAGGTGACCCTCGACTACCTCACCGCCAAGGCCATCCTCATCGAGGGCAACCCCCAGGTCGGGATGCAGGCGTTCATGGCCGGCAAGGTGAAGGTCGAGGGCGACATGGCCAAGCTCATGGCCATGCAGGCGACTCCGCCGGATGCTTCGGCTCAGGAGATCGCCTCCCGCCTACGCGAGATCACCGCCTGAACCTCGGGGAATCAGGGAGTCTGCGTGGCGACGGCGGGCTCAGGCCCTTCATCGGTGGCGAACCCGATCGTTGACGCCGGCTCGATCGATCGGGGCTCGGACGCCAGGAGTCGATCCACTACAGGCTCGACCACAGGTCTACGCCTAACGTTGGTCGACCGGGTCATCGCCGCCGCGGCGATACCGAAAGCGGCCACGGCACCTCCTACGACATAAGCCACGTGGAACGACGGGAGCAGCCCGGCGGATGAGGTGCGGCCGTGCGCGGCCGCCACCTGCACCGTCTGCATGACCTGGATCCCCGCCACCGCGCCGATCTGGTTGAGAAGTTGCTGGGACGCGCTGGCGGTACCGAGGTCTTCGGCCGAGAACTCGTTGGCCACTGAGGCCGACAACGCAGGCTGCCCCACACCGAGGGCGATCCCCGACAGGACGAGGGCGACTTCGATCGGGCCCAGGCCGCCCGACACGCTGCTCAGAGCGAAGACGCCCATCGAAGCCACCACCGCGGCCGAGCCCACCACTGCCGACGTGCGCTCTCCCACACGCATGGACACGTAGCCCGCCACCGGAGCGATCAGCGAGAACGTGATCGGCCGGGGCAGGACGAGGAGCCCCACCGCGGAGGTGCCGTAGTGGTACACCCCGTGCAGGAGCTGCGGGGCCAGGAAGAAAGCGCCGATGTAAGCAAAGTTGGAAAGTGCCTGCGCCGAGATCGGGAAGGCGAAGTTACGGCGCCGCAGGTAGTGGAGCGGGAAGATCGGATCCGGGGCTCGCCGTTCGGCGACCACGAACGACACTGCGCTGACAACCGACAGGACGAAGGCACCGATCACGCCGGGACTCGTCCATCCCCAAATCGGGCCGCGATTGAGCCCGGTGAGGAAGGCAGCGACGGCGACGCCGATGGTCACGGCGCCGGTCCAGTCGAATCCGAGGCGTTGACCGCGCCGTTCACGGCCGCCGGCCCACTCGGGTAGCACGGCCACGGCCAACAGCGCCGAGAGCAGCAGCAGCGGCATCTGCAGCACGAACATCCATCGCCATCCGAGGTACTGGATGACCGGTCCTCCCACTGCCACCCCGATGACGGGGCCGCCCGCGCCGACCAGGGACCAGAAACCGAGGGCCTTGACCCTGTCCTTCTTGTCGAACACCGACAGCACAAGCGCCATCGAGGAAGCGCCGATCGCGGCACCGACACCGCCGCCGAGCACGCGGGCGGCGATGAGGACACCGGCAGAGGGGGCCGAAGCTGAAAGGGCCGCCACACCCGTCTCGAGCGCGACACCGGTGAGGAACATGCGTCGATGTCCCCACAGGTCGCTCCCCTTGCCCGCCAGCGGGGCCATGACACCCACGGCGAGCATGGGCCCGGTCACCGTCCAGGTGATCGTGGCCACCGAGGTGTGCAGGCCCTTCGCCACCTGCGGCAGGGCCACCACGAACACGGTGAAGAGCAGGTTGGTGGCCAGGAGTCCCGAGAGGACCACCCACAGGACCCACCACCGGTACCGGGGACTACTTCGCGCCCGACGCGCCAGTGCGGCGAACAGTGGCAGGGCGGTCACCCAGCGGTGCGCGCCCAGCTGATCGTCGATGACGCGATCGACGTCCTCGGAGCCTGAGGAAGTGTCGGCGGGCGGGCGCACGGCCCGCCCAGGCTACCGCTGCGCCTGTTCCGCTCCTTCGGGAGCGGCTTCCGGCGCCGCGTCGGCGGTGACCAGTCGGGGAATCGCTTCGGCCAATTCCGACACGGTCCACCGATCGTGCTTGTCGACGGTCGACGTCATCGTCCAGGGCTGGAAGATGCGCACCTGGCCGCCTTGCACGAAGAAGACCTGACCGGTCACCGGACAACCCGCAGTGGACAAGTACCCGACCAGAGGCGAGATGTTTGCCGGGCTCCACACGTCGAACGCGCCGGGATCGCTCGGAGCCTTGACGATGTCGCCGAGCCCGGGGGTCTGTTCCGTCATGCGTGTCCGCGCTGCCGGCGCGATGGCGTTCACTCGCACGCCGTAGCGCTCCAACTCCTGTGCGGCGATGACGGTGAAGGCGGCGATACCGGCCTTGGCCGCCCCGTAGTTGGTCTGGCCTGGATTCCCGAGGAGACCGGAGGTCGAAGACGTGTTCACCACCGCGGCGTTCACTTCCCGGCCCGCCTTGACTTGCTCGCGCCAGTACGCAGCGGCATGACGGGTGGGAACGAAATGTCCCTTCATGTGCACGTGGATGACGGAGTCCCACTCCTCCTCCGCCATGTTCACCAGCATCTTGTCCCGCAGGATCCCCGCGTTGTTCACCAGGACGTGAAGGTCGCCGAACGCCTCGACGGCCCGCTCGACCAGACGCCGACCGCCCTCCCAGTCGGCGATGTCGTCCGAACTGGCGACCGCCTCACCGCCCATCTCTGCGATCTCGTCGACCACCTGTTGGGCGGGCGTGCGGTCGTCTCCGGAGCCGTCCACCGCGCCACCGAGGTCGTTGACCACGATCTTGGCGCCCTCGGAGGCAAAGAGGAGCGCGTGCTCCCGGCCGATCCCCCGGCCGGCTCCCGTGATGATGGCCACGCGGCCGTCGAGCGCTCCCATGATCCCTCCTTACCCACTGACGCCGGCGTCTGCAGCCTGAGATACAAGGTTGCCGGCCAGACCGTGCCGGACACGTTGGCAGGACGCGCGGCTCTAAATCAAGCGGACTGCGCCACCGCCACCGCTCTCTGCACGTCGCTGCGGTCGCCGGCCACCAAGACGTACTCGACGTTCCTGAGGCGACCCACCTTCCC
>DATGGF010000141.1:0-3593 GCA_035308625.1 Acidimicrobiales bacterium
GCTCGTGGGCGTGGGCAGCGGAGATGGAGACGTCGGCCACCGCTAGCCCTCCACGTCCTCGGCCGGGGTGACGGCGTCAGGGGCGAGCCCGTCGCCGCCGGGCAGTGCGGGGTCCCCGCCGCCTGAGGCGCCGCCCGAACCCCCGCCGACGGCCGCCAGCTCACCGGCCGGCGCCGCGGCCGCGGGCAGGGCGTGCGCCTCGTCGGCCTCGTCGTCGGGGTCGGGGGGCTCGGTGCTCGGCTCGGTGGCCCAGGCGTAGATCCCGCTCAGCAGCACGAGGATGCCGGCCCCGCTGACCGCGTAGATCTTGTAGACGAGGCCGTAGGCGATGATCGGCGCGCCGAACGCCGCCACCAGCGGCCAGTACGACGGCGACGGCATGTGGATGTGGTCGTCGGCGGTGGCGTGGCGCTGGATGAAGTCCGACGACGGGGCCACCTTCTTCAGCCGGCCCGTCTCGTCCTCGGTGTACTTGCGGTGCCAGAAGTCGTCCTGGTGGGTGACGATGGGGACCTCGACGTAGTTGTACGCCGGGGTGGGGTTGGGGGTGATCCACTCGAGCGTGCGCGCGTCCCACGGGTCGTCGGGGGCCGCCACCCCCTCCTGGTGGGTCTTCCACACGTTGTAGATGAAGATCAACGTGCCCGCGGCGATCGTGAACGCGCCGATCGTCGAGACCATGTTGAGCACGTTCCAGCCCATGTTTGACACGTAGGTGTAGATGCGCCGCGGCATCCCCTGCAGGCCGAGGATGTGCATCGGCCCGAACGTCACGTTGAAGCCGATCAGCGTGACCCAGAAGTGCCACTTGCCCAGCCGCTCGTCGAGCTGGCGCCCGAAGACCTTCGGGTACCAGTAGTAGATCCCGCCGAACAGGCCGAGGATCGACCCGCCGAACAGCACGTAGTGGAAGTGGGCGACGATGTAGTAGGTGTCGGTCTGCTGGCGGTCGGCCGGCACGAGGGCGTGGGTCACGCCCGACAGCCCGCCGATCGTGAACATCACGACGAACCCGATGGCGAACAGCAGCGGCGTCCGGAACCGCAGCGAGCCGCCCCACAGCGTCCCCAGCCAGTTGAAGATCTTCACGCCGGTGGGCACGGCGATCAGCATCGTGGACACGGAGAACGCCGCGGTCGCCACCGGGCCGAGGCCGACGGCGAACATGTGGTGCACCCACACGCCCCACCCCATGAACCCGATGGCGATCCCGGAGAACACCATCACCGGGTAGCCGAACAGCGGCTTGCGGGAGAACACCGGCATGATCTCCGAGACGATGCCCATCGCCGGCAGGACCAGGATGTAGACCTCCGGGTGGCCGAAGATCCAGAACAACTGCTGCCAGAGCACGGGGTCGCCCCCGGCCAAGGGATCGAAGAAGTGCGTCCCCCACTGCCGGTCGAACATGAGCAGGAACAGCGCGATGGTGATCACGGGCATGGCGAACAGCAGCAGGAAGTTGGCGACCAGGCTCATCCACGTGAAGATGGGCATGCGCAGCAGCCGCATCCCCGGCGCCCGCATGTTGATCGTGGTCACGATGAGGTTGGCCGCCGACGCCGTCGAACCGATCCCGAGGATGAGCAGCCCGAACAGCCAGAAGTCGATGTTGTGCCCGGGCGAGTAGGTGATCGATGTGTTCGGCGCGTAGCCGAACCAGCCGCCGTTGGGCATGCCGCCGAGCAGGATGCTCGAGTAGAGGAACAGCCCTCCCAGCAGGAACATCCAGTAGCTGAAGGCGTTCAGCCGTGGGAAGGCGACGTCGCGGGCACCGATCTGCAGCGGGACCAGGTAGTTGAAGAAGGCCGCCGACATCGGCATGATCACGAGGAACACCATCGTGGTGCCGTGCATGGTGAACATCTGGTTGTAGACCTGCGCGGTCAGGATCTTGCCGTTGGGCGTTGCCAGCTGGAGGCGGATCAGCAGGGCCTCGGAGCCGCCGACCAAGAAGAAGATGAACGCCGTGACGCCGTAGAGGATCCCGATGCGCTTGTGGTCGATGGTGGTCAGCCACCCGACCAGGCCGTCGGTGCTCTTGGGCCGCTTCATGAACCGCGGGGCCCGGATGAGGGGCGCCGCCTCCGGGGTCGTGATAGCTGCCATCAGCGCCTCACTTGAGGGTGTCCAGGTAGGCGATCAGGGCCGTGATCTGGTCTTCCGTCAGCTTGGGGATGATCATGAGGGCGCCCGGCTTGGCCGCCTGGGGGCTGCGCAGCCACGTGCGCAGGTTGTTGTTGTTGAGCTGGAAGATGTCGCCTGCAAAGTAGCCCCTGGCCTGCAGGTGCGTGAGGTTCGGCCCGACCTGGCCCTGGGCCGGTGTCCCCTGGACGGTGTGGCAGGTGGAGCAGGTGCCGGCGCCGTTGAAGAGCTGGTAGCCGGTATAGGCGAGCGGCTGGGTGTACTGGTCGGCGGTCGTGAGCGGGTGCTGCTTGGTCTGCTGGTTGACCACCCAGGCGGCGAAGTCGGCGGGGCTCTCGGCCACCACCTTGATGCGCATGTTGGCGTGGCCGATGCCGCAGAACTCGCTGCACTGGCCCGAGTACGTGACCGGGTGGCCGTCGCTGACCGCGGACGCGTCCGCCTCGAGGTTGAGGTGGGTGATGTGCCCGGGGATCGCGTAGATCTTCCCCGCCAGTGACGGCACCCAGAAGTTGTGCTCGACGCCCGGGCCGACGCCCTCCCGGGACTTCGCCGGCTCGTTCGACGTGATGTCGAGGCGCACCATGATGCCGGCCGGGATGTGGAGCTCGCCGGCGGTGACCAGCGCGGTGCCGGGCTGCTCACCCGCGGAGAGGAACTGGTCCTGCATCGAGCCGAGCCCGGGGTAGTCGAACTCCCACCACCACCGGTGCCCGATCACGTGGACCTCGAGCACCTTGCCCTGGATCGTCGCCGGCGTGCCCGCGGCTGCGGGCACGAACGTGATCCGCTGCCCCTTCGGGTTGCGGTACAGGTGGGCGATGCCGATCACCGACAACGAGGCGACGAAGAACATCAACAGCAGCGGGATGATCGTCCAGGTGATCTCGAGCGGCGTGCTGCCGTGGGTCTGCTTCGGGGCGTCGTCGTCCGACCGGGCGCGGAAGCGGATGATGCAGTACAGGACCATGCCCCCGACGAACAGCCCGATGACCACCGCGATGATGCCGACGGGGAAGAAGAGGTGGTCGATGTAGCGCGACTCGGGGCCCTTCGGGTTGAGCGAGTCCTGGGGCGCGTGGGCCGCGCACGCCGTGGACGCGAGTGCGACGACCGTGAGCACCGCCCACACGGCCCGCCGACGGGGCGAGGCCCGCTTCACTGGGGCCGGCTCATGGCTGGGCACAACGCCGCAGCTTGTCGCAGCGGGGCGGGGCGTGCCAAGTCATCTGGCCTCATCTGGCCGCCTCCAGCCGGGAGACCAGCGCGCTGAACTGGGCGGCGTTGAGCTGTCCCCGGTGGTAGGCGACCAGCCGCCCCGTGGGGGCGATGAACACGGTGATCGGCAGGCCGTTGACCGCCCAGCTGCGGCCCACCGCACCGTCGTGGTCGTACCCGGACGGGAACGTCACCCCGGACTGGCGCACCAGGTCCGGCCCGTCGGGCTT
>DATGGF010000142.1:0-6471 GCA_035308625.1 Acidimicrobiales bacterium
CGTGGCCGCGCTCGTCCTGGCCGCCGTGCCCCGCATCGTCATCGATGTGTTGTTCGGCTCTCGATACGCGCCGGCCACGAGTGCGCTGCGGGTTCTCGGCCTCGCCGCCGCGGCAGTCGGGGTGGTGACCGTCTGCGTGTACGCCCTGCTGGCGAGGCGTTCCGTCCTTTCGGCGCTGGCGTGGCCGGCGATCGGCGCGCTGGCGGCCGGAGTGGCCCTGGTCCACCGGGACGTGATCGATGTGGCCCTGGTGGTGTTGGTCGTGAGTGGCGGCCTTCTGGTGGCGACGGTGGCCGTTCTGGCCGCCGAAGACCGCGTCGGTCATCCGGCTTGGTCGGGGGGGAGCGCCGATCAGCGGGCGGCCAGCCTCCATACTGAACTGCCCCCGACACAGGGCCCGAGGACAGGGACCCATACCCAGTGAGCCGCGCCGGATGAACATCGAGGGACCACAGGTCTCGGGGAGCCCCGAGCTCACCATGGTGATGCCCTTCTACAACCCCGGCCTCGCCCTCGGCGCGAACGTCGCCGATGTGGTGGGCGTGCTCGGCTCCACCGGCGTGTCGTTCGAGGTGCTCGTGGTCAACGACGGATCCACGGACGACAGCGCCGCGACCGTCGAACCCACCGCCGACGGCAGGGTCCGGCTCGTGGAGCTCCCCGCTCACGCGGGCAAAGGTGAAGCGGTGCGGGTCGGGCTCCTGCAGGGCCGCGGCCGGTATCGCGGTTTCATCGACGCCGACGGCGACATCCCGGCGGACGAGCTCGTCGCCTTCGTCGACGCCATCCGCCGCGATGGCGTCGACATGGTGGTCGGCAGCAAGCTCCACCCGGCTTCCGATGTGGCGCCCGGACTGCTGCGCCATGTCTATTCCTGGGGCTTCCAATTGCTGGTGCGCGTCTTGTTCAAGTTGCGCGTGCGCGACACCCAGACGGGCATCAAGGTCTTCCGCCGCGAAGTGCTCGACGCAGTGTTGGCGCTCACCTGTGAGCAGCGTTACGCCTTCGACTTGGAGTTGCTGGTCTTGGCCGTGTCGAAGGGATTCGACAGGATCGAGGAGCTTCCCGTCCGCATCCTCCGGCGCCAGGGGAGCACGGTCACGGTGAAGGCCGTGGGCCTGATCCTGGCCGACATCTTCGCCATCTGGTGGCGGTTGCGGGTCCGAGGGTCCTACCGCCCCGAGGCCTGACGCGGCGCTCAACGCCCCGCGCGCTGGCGCGGCGCCTAGTGCACCGCCGTGTAGATCGCCATGGCGGCGCCGAAGGCGAGGCAGTAGATCCCGAACGGCCGGAGCGTCCGCGTCTTGAAGTGGCGCATCAGGAACGCCACCGATGCCACCGCGGCGGCCGCGGCACACAGGCAGGCGAGGGCCGCCTCCCCCCGCACCCCGGCGCCGAGGGGGCCGGTGAGGTCGGAGATCTTGTACACGCCGGCAGCCAGGATGATCGGGGTGGCGAGGAGGAAGGCGAAACGGGCTGTGTCCTCGTAGTCGAGCCCGCGGGCCAGCCCGGCGGTCATGCAGACACCGTCCCGGCTGATGCCCGCGATCAGCGCGCTCGACTGGGCCAGGCCGATGATCCCCGCCTCCTTGAAGTCGAGCGTGGCCAGCTGGCGTCCCCCTCCTCCGTCCCCGGCCGCCGAGCTCGCCGACGCGTGGCCGACCGGTGCCAGGGTGGCTCCCGCCCGGCGCCGGAGCCGTTCGGCGGACAGGAGGACGAGGCCGTTCACCATGAGGAAGTAGGCCGCGGCGGCCGGCTTGGCCAGAGCCACCCTGAGCTCATGCTCCAACGCCACACCGAGCACACCGGCCGGAATCGACGCGACCACGATCAACCACGCGAGCCGTTCGGTCGGCGTCTCGATCCGCCGCCGCACCAGCGACCTGAAGAACGCGCCGATGATCTGGGTCCAGTCGCGCCAGAAGTAGATCAGCAGGCCGATGGCGCTCCCGACGTGCAGCATCACGACGAAGGCGAGCCACGGGGACTCGGGCTGCGATTGCATCGAGACGACCTTGTGCCACCCGAACAAGGTGGGGAACAGCACGGTGTGACCGAGGCTCGATACCGGGAAGAGCTCGCTTACCCCCTGGAGCAAACCCAGCACCACGGCCTGCAGCCAGCTGATGGGATGGGACACCGCACCGACGGCGTGGTGCATGGCGTTCGTCGCCAATGGAAGCTGTCTCGGCACTCGGCGCCTTTCTCGACCGGCATTGGGGCGTGGCCACGCTACGCAGCCGGAGGAATGCCAACAAGCACCGGTCGCCGGCGCCTGTGCCCGACCACCTCATCCAGCCCTGACATCTTCACAGAGCCCTCTGCGACCTTTCCCAGGGATTTCCCAGCCATCTGGGGGATTCTTTGACCACAGCCGAGGCCGAGCGGTTCGAGCCCGGAACGCAGATCGGAGAGCGGTGTGAGGATCCTCGTCCTCGGGGGTGACGGGTACCTGGGGTGGCCGACGGCGCTGCACCTGTCGCGACGGGGTCACGACGTCGGCGTCGTGGACAACTTCGTCCGGCGACAGTACGACCACGAGATGGGGGTCGACAGCCTCGTCCCCGTGCTCGGCCTGGGCCAGCGCCTGCGGGTGTGGAACGAGGTATCGGGGTTCACGGTGGAGTCCTTCGTGGGCGACCTCACCGATGCGGCCTTCGTCGACGCCACGCTCGAGCGCTTCGAGCCCGACACAGTGGTGCACTTCGCCGAGCAGCGTTCCGCCCCCTACTCGATGATCGACCGGCGCCACGCCGTCTACACGCAGGTCAACAACGTGGTGGGCACGCTGAACCTGCTCTACGCCATCGCCGAGCGGGACCCGTCCATCCACCTGGTCAAGCTGGGGACGATGGGTGAGTACGGCACGCCCAACATCGACATCGAAGAGGGGTTCATCGAGATAACCCACAAGGGGCGCACCGACCTGCTGCCGTACCCCAAGCAGCCGGGCTCCTTCTACCACCTGTCCAAGGTGCACGACAGCCACAACATCCAGTTCGCCTGCCGGGTGTGGGGCCTGCGGGCCACAGACCTCAACCAGGGAGTGGTCTATGGGCAAGAGACCGACGAGACCACGTTGCATCCCGGTCTGGCCACGCGTTTCGACTACGACGGCGTGTTCGGCACGGTGCTCAACCGTTTCTGCGTCCAGGCGGTGGTGGGCCATCCCCTCACCGTGCACGGCAAGGGCGGTCAGACGCGCGGCATGTTGGACATCCGGGACACGCTCGCCTGCGTGGAGCTGGCCTTGCTGCACCCGGCCGCTCCCGGCGAGTTCCGGGTGTTCAACCAGTTCACCGAGTCGTTCTCGGTGCGGCAGATGGCCGACCTGGTGGCCGGTGCCCACAGTGGCCCGGTATCGATCGAGCACATCGACGACCCCCGCGTGGAAAAGGAAGAGCATTACTACCGGGCGGCCCACACCAAGCTGCTCGACCTGGGCCTCGTGCCGCACCTGCTCGACAATTCGACACTGCGGGGCCTCCTGGCCGTGGCCGAGCGCCACCGGGACCGGGTGGACCTCACCGCTATCGGTGCAACCGTCGACTGGCGCCGTACGGCGAGCAGCCTGCCTACGGCAGGAGTTGCCCTCGCCCGCTGATTCGGCGAACGGCGGCCCTTGAGACGGGCGGCCGGCTCGGTATCGTCCTTCCATGGCCCGCAGGTGGCGCCGTCCCCGCTGGCGGCGTGCGCTCGGTCGCCGCGCCGCCCGGGTCGCCCTCCCGGTTGTGGTGGTGGCCGTTGTGATCGGCTTCGCCGCAGGAGGCGTGGCCCAGATCGGGCGCGCCTCCGGTTCTTACCGCGCCACGCTGAACCTCGGCTATGCCGCCTTGAGCGCGCCGGTGGCACGCGAGTCGAACGCCACGGGGCGCTCGCTGCGCAGTCTGCTGGGCACCATGGCGACGCTCGATCGCATCACGTTGTTCAGCACCCTCGGCGGGCTGGCCGGCGCAACCGAAGCCGAGCACCACGGGCTCGACGCCCTGACCCCGCCGCAGCCGGCCTCGGGCACGGCCTCGTGTCGAAGCTCCCTGGCGGCGCGGGCCGAGGCTGTTGCGTCTCTGCGCGACGGGGTCGAGTCCCTTCTCGGCGGACGTGCCGGCGCCGCACCGGGCGATCCCACTTCGGCCGTCTCCACTCTGGAACAGGCGGGCGCCACCTTGTCCGCGGCCGACGGCTCGTGGGCCGAATGCCGGTACCGGCTCCGCTTGGCTCGAGGCCGAGCGCGGCTGGTGGTCTCGCGTTGGGTGACGAGCCCGGCGCCGTGGACGACCACCGCCCTCGACCGGCTGGTAGCCGCGCTCGGGCGGGCCCGCCAACTCTCCGCCCATCACGCGTTGGGGGTGGACGCGGTGACCACCGATCCCTCGGCGCTGGCATCGGGGCCGGGTGGCCTCGTCCCACCGACCACCCGCCTCACCGTCCACGCCGTGCTGGTCGACCACGGGAACGTCGACGAGCCGGCCGTGCAGGTGCAGGTGAACTTGGTGCCGGCACCGGGTGCGGGCACCGCTGCCACCGAGACGGCCATCGTGGCGGTGGATGCCGGACGCGCCGTCGCCGTCGTCCTCGGGCCGTTCACCGTTCAACCCGGGGCTTCCTACACCGTGCAGGTGACCGCGGCGCCGCCGCAGGGCCCGGGTGGGACCTCCACCTCGGCGCCGGTGCAGGTAGAGACCATCCCGACCACCACGACCACCACCATGGCGCCCACGACGACCACCACGAAGGCGGGCCGCCACCCCGGCACCACCGGCGGGTGAACCGTGCTCGCGCCGGGTCATAGGATCGGGTGGGATGACACAGGAGGATCCGAGCGTCGTGGCCGAGAGCATCACGATCATCGACAACCGCACCGGGAACCAGCTCGAGATCCCGATCGACCATGGAGGGGTAGCCGCCGCCGAGTGGCAGAAGCTCCTGCCTGGGATCTGGTTCTACGACCCCGGCCTCACGGCCACGGCGGCATGTGCCAGCTCGATCACGGTCGTCGACGGCGACGCCGGCATCCTGCGGTACCGGGGCTACCCCATCGAGCAGCTGGCCGAGAAGTCGAACTACCTCGAGGTGGCCTACCTGCTGCTCCATGGCGAGCTACCCACGTCGGCCGAGTTCGACAAGTGGCGCCACGAGATCACCATGCACACGTACATCCATGAGAACGTACGCAAACGGTTCCTCGAGGGTTTCCACTACGACGCCCACCCCATGGGCATGCTCGTATCGGCCGTGGCCGCGCTGTCGACCTTCTACCTCGATGCCAAGGACATCTTTGATCTCGAGTCCCGGCAGAAGCAGATCACCCGTCTCATCGCCAAGATGCCCACCCTGGCTGCCGCCGCTCACCGGTTCAGCGTGGGCATGCCCTTCGTCTATCCCGACAACTCGCTGGACTTCTGCGCCAACTTCCTGTCGATGATGTGGAAGGTGGCGGAGCCCCGGTTCGACGCCAACCCCACCTTGGCCCGGGCCTTGGACATCCTCTTCATCCTGCATGCCGATCACGAACAGAACTGCTCGACCACGGCCATGCGGGTGGTGGGCTCTTCGCACGCCGACCCCTACTCCTGCTGCGCCGCCGCCTGTGCCGCCCTGTACGGTCCGCGCCACGGCGGAGCCAACGAGGCCGTCATCCGCATGTTGACGGAGATCGGCTCGATCGAAGAGGTGCCCGCCTTCGTCGAGGGGGTCAAGCAGGGCCACGGCCGTCTGCAGGGCTTCGGCCACCGCGTCTACAAGAACTACGACCCCCGGGCCAAGATCATCAAGCGCACGGCCGAAGAGGTGTTCGCCATCACCGGCAAGAATCCCCTGCTCGACATCGCGCTCAAGCTCGAGGAGATCGCCCTCAACGACGAGTACTTCACGTCGCGCCGGCTCTACCCGAACGTCGACTTCTACTCAGGGCTCATCTACCAGGCCATGGGATTCCCCCTCGAGATGTTCCCGGTCCTCTTCGCCATCCCCCGGACCTCGGGGTGGCTGGCCCACTGGCAGGAGCTGCTCGATCAGGACTCGAAGATCGTCCGGCCCCGCCAGCTCTACGTCGGTCCCGATCCTCGCGACTACGTGCCGATCGCTTCACGCTGATCGACGCGGCCGGCCGGGTGCCGGCTGGCGACCTTTGCCTGCCCACCGACCGTTACCCCCGCTCGGGCGGCGCGGTGGTCATGCACCCGCTCCCGCCGCTCGCCACCATGGCCGACCCCTGCGCCGGCGTGCCCGCCAACCCGTGGTGCCCTGTGGGCGACGCGGGCCAGCCCGCCGGCGCGGGGGCCATCGGGCCCGGCGGATACAGCCAGGTGTCTCCCACGGGCGACGGGGGTGGAGGGACGCGGGGCGCCGGTCCCTGGTGAGCTGCCGGTGCCGGTGGCCTACGGCGCGGGGTGGGGCACCAGGCGCATGAGGCCCTCCTGCACCATGGACACCGCCAACGTCCCGTCGAGGCGGAACAGAAAGCCACGGGCC
>DATGGF010000143.1:0-2814 GCA_035308625.1 Acidimicrobiales bacterium
GGGCACGCTCGAAGCGAGGCGAGCCGCCAGGCGCTCGATGGCCGCGAACTCCCCACCCTCGGGCCGCCCGAGTCCGCCTCCGCCACCGCTGTCCGCGGCGAGCGGGGTGCCACGCTCGGTGTTGACCGAGTTGGGGCCGGGCATGACCAATGCCTACCATTGGCGCACTCGATCCCGGCCTGCCGGGCGCCCGTGACCTGCCCGGTGGTGCCGGTCGCCCGACGCGCCGGCCACTCCACTAGGGAGGATGACCTTCTCGATGCCACCCACCGCCAACAAGAAGTTGCTCACGTGGGTCGACGAGATGGCCGCCCTGGCAACCCCCGATCACGTGGAGTGGTGTGACGGGTCGGCCGAGGAGTACGAGCGCCTCTGCCGCCTGTTGGTCGACAACGGCACGTTCACCCGACTGTCGGAGGCGAAGCGGCCGGCCAGTTACTGGGCTCGCTCGGACCCCGCCGACGTGGCCCGGGTCGAGGACCGGACGTTCATCTGCAGCGCGGCCGAGGCCGATGCCGGGCCGACCAACAATTGGTGTGCACCCGACGAGATGCGGGCCCGCCTGACCGAGCTCTTCCGGGGCTGCATGCGGGGACGAACCATGTACGTCGTCCCCTACTCCATGGGCCCGCTCGGCTCACCCATCGCCCACATCGGCGTGGAGATCACCGACTCGCCTTACGTCGCGGTGTCGATGCGCATCATGACGAGGATGGGCCAGCGCGCCCTGGACGTCCTCGGCGAAGACGGTGACTTCGTGCCATGCCTCCACTCGGTGGGGGCACCGCTCGAGCCCGGCCAGGCCGACGTGCCGTGGCCGTGCGACTCGGAGCAGAAGTACATCGTCCACTTCCCCGAGACCCGGGAGATCTGGTCGTACGGCTCAGGCTACGGCGGCAACGCGCTCCTCGGGAAGAAGTGCTTCGCACTGCGGATCGCCTCGGTCATGGCCCGCGACGACGGCTGGCTGGCCGAGCACATGCTCGTGCTCAAGCTCACCTCGCCCGAAGGCGAAGTCCGGTACGTCACCGGCGCGTTCCCCTCGGCCTGCGGCAAGACGAACCTGGCCATGCTCGTCCCCACCCTGCCTGGTTGGAAGGTCGAGACCATCGGCGACGACATCTGCTGGATGAAGTTCGGCGAGGACGGGCGGCTGTGGGCCATCAACCCCGAGGCCGGATTCTTCGGGGTGGCACCGGGAACGAGCACCGAGACCAACCTCAATGCCATGCGCACCCTGGGCTCGAACTGCATCTTCACCAACACGGCACTCGCCGACGACGGCGATGTGTGGTGGGAGGGCATCGACGGGCCGACTCCGGCCCATCTCCTCGACTGGCGCGGCGACGACTGGACGCCCGAGTCGGTGACCACCGCGGCGCACCCCAACGCCCGCTTCACCGTGCCCGCGGCGCAGAACCCGGCCTGCGCGCCCGAGTGGGAGGACCCCCAGGGCGTGCCCATCTCGGCCGTGCTCTTCGGCGGGCGGCGGCGTTCGACCGTGCCGCTCGTCACCGAGGCCTTCGACTGGCAGCAAGGGGTGTTCCTCGGCTCGATCATGTCGTCCGAGACCACCGCAGCGGCGACCGGCGCCGTGGGCAAGCTGCGCCGTGACCCCTTCGCCATGTTGCCCTTCTGTGGCTACAACATGGCCGACTACTTCGCCCACTGGCTCCGCATCGGGGCGGGGGCGGACCCGGCCAAATTGCCGCGGCTGTACTACGTCAACTGGTTCCGCCGGGACGATGCCGGCCGGTTCCTGTGGCCCGGCTACGGCGAGAACTCCCGGGTCCTGGCCTGGATCTTCGAGCGCACCACCGGCCGAGGCGAAGCGGTGCCGACCGCCATCGGGATGGTGCCGGCCCCTGGGGCCATCGACGTGGAAGCGGTCGACGTGTCCAAGGAGGACATGGAGGAGCTCCTACGGGTCGACAACGACGAGTGGCGCGCCGAGCTCCCGCTCATCTCCGAGCACTATGCCCGGTTCGGCGACCGGCTCCCCTCGGAACTTTCCGCCGAATTCGAGGCTTTGCAGACGCGCCTGGGCTGATGCCTGGCTTGCGCTTCAGCGCAAGCGGAAGCGGTGGCGGATGGCGCGCCGGCCCGTCAGGTACGAGAAACCGGCCACGCCGGCCACCGTGGCGATGACGACATCACCGGCGCCGAGCGGCAGCGCCGTCACCACCGGCAGCAAGGCGCCGATCACCCACACCAACTGCAGCCGCGTCTCGAACCGGGCGAAAGCGCGGCCCTGCAGCGCTACGGGCACATAGCGCTGCACCAAGGCGTCGAAGGCGGGCTTGGCCGACGCTCCGGCCATGCCGATGACGAAGGCCAGGAACGCCTGCATCACGAGACCGCCCACGACGCCGGCGAGCACGGCGGCCAGGGCAACGGACCAGATCGACAGGGCGAGCATTTGAGGCTCGGTGAACACGCGCCGGGCGCGCGGCACGAGGAGCACACCGACGACGGCCCCGGCCATGGACGCGGCCAGCATGAAGCCGAACCACCACTTGGCCGTGTGGGTCCGACTCAGCGAGAAGGCGAGCAGGAAGGTGAGGAAGCCGACCAGTCCCCGCAGCACCGACATTGCCGACAACGCCAGTGTCACCTCGGGATGGGTGGTGACCTGCGGGCCGAGGGCCGCGAGCGGGCCGGTTGGCTGCGCCCACTCCGAGCTCTCGGTGACGTCCGCCGGAACCGCGCCGGCTCCTGCCCTCGGTCCGGAGGAGCCGGTCGCGCCGCGGGTGGCCCGGCGCAGAGGCAGGCGCAGGCCGGCGACGGTCGCCGCGATGAAGACCACCATGTCGA
>DATGGF010000144.1:0-3359 GCA_035308625.1 Acidimicrobiales bacterium
AGGCCGCTACCCCATCATCATCTTCGGCGCGTGGGCCAGCGGCACGATCGAATCGAGCAGCGCGGGGTGGACGAGCACGGTGACGCCGAAGCCGATGACTGCCGTCCCGACCACACGGCTCAGCCCGAGACCATGCCGCCAATGCTTCTCGGCCAGGAAGACGAGGGCGATGCCCACCATCCAGGACAGGTTCATGAGCCCCACCACGAAGAGCACGGCCATGAGCGCCCAGCAGCAACCGAGGCAGTAGAGGCCGTGGGTCACGCCCACCCGGACCGCACCCATGGGGCCGGTGCCGAAGTCGTGGGTCATGAGGAACGTGAGCGGGGTCTGGCATACCCGCAGGCACGTCTCCTTCCACGCGGTGAATTGGTAAGCCCCGGCCGCCACCAACACCACACCGGCCACGCGCAGCACCCACGTCGAGCCGCCCGACAGGTGACGGAAGCTCTCGAGTACCGCCAGCGGGACCAGACCGACGGCGGCCCACACGAGGAGGTAGCCCGACGAGAACACCACCGTCGTGGCGGGCCCCCTACCCCCGCGGCGGAACACCATCCGGTGCAGCAGCACCACCGGGGCGATGGTGGGGAACATCATGGCCACCATCATCGCCACCCACATGGCCAGGAAGAGCCCGACGCTCATGTCGAAGGGCATGGCCGTGCCGACATGGGCGAGGCCCTGCACCATCGCCGCCATGTCGTGGGACTGGCCGACCGTGTACCACCACGACAACGCGGCGAGGGCGATCAGCACCGCCACCGTGGTCAGCGTGGCGCGCCGCTCGAGGACGCGGTAGGCGGCCCGTGGGGTGTCCCGGCCGGGCCCGGGCAGGGACAGGGCCACGTCGGTCATGCGCCGTGCACCCCACTCATGCTTCGGGCCCGAACCGGCCCGCGTCAGCGGCCGGGACCATGCGGTTCTCGCTCGACCACTCGATCTCCGAGTAGTACGCGTGCTGGCCGGGATAGTCGAACGTCACCCCGTCGGGGATGACCATGTGGACCTCGTGCTTGATCGCCCATGCCATGGCACCCCCCTTCGGGTCCGACCACGATGCCGGTGACTTCCTAGCAACCAGCAGGCCGGCTGCCAAGCGGTTCTGGGGAAGCACTGGGTGTCAAAAGGGGCGGCATCGTCCAGTGCATGGGTCGTAAGGTCGGGACCGTCGCAAGCGTCGTGCCGGCGAGAGTGGGCACGATGTCCAGAAGGGGGAACGGTGGAGTTCACCAGGCTGACGCAATCCGACGAGTACCGCCGCCGGCGGGAGGAGCTGCGCCAGGCCGAAGCGGACTTGATCGACCACATCGAGCGCGTCGCCGCCTTGCGCCGGGAGCTCCCCGACGACACCGTGGTCGAGGATTACGAGCTGCTCGACGTGAGGACCGGCGCTCCTGTCCGGCTGTCGGAGCTCTTCACCGCGCCGGACCGGCCGCTCGTCCTGTACCACTTCATGTACGGCAAGGCCCAGACCGATCCGTGCCCCTTGTGCTCGATGTGGATCGACGGGTACGACGCGGCGGCGCCGCACGTCACCCGCAACGTGGATTTCGCCGTGGTGGCGGCGGCCGAGCCCGATGCCCTGCGGGCATGGGCGCAGGGGCGGGGCTGGTCGCACCTGCGACTGCTGAGCGCCGGCGCTTCGACCTTCAAATTCGACCTCGGCAGCGAGGACCCCGACGGCAGCCAGATCGAGTGGGTGTCGGTGTTCACCCTCGGCTCCGACGGCACCGTCCGGCACCGCTACTCGAAAGGGGCCCAGGTGGCCGACGACCGGCGTGAGCGCGGCATCGACTTGCTCACCCCGGTGTGGCACCTGCTCGACCTCACACCGGCCGGCCGTCCCGCCGACTGGTACCCGTCGCTCGACTACTGATCGGCCCGGGCCGGCGCCGGGCGCGGCCTAGGGCCGGGCGTCGAAGGTGGGGACGAGCGTGCGCGCCGCGCGGGCTTCGTCGACCCGGCGCACTGGGGTCGTACGCGGCGCGGCTACCGCGCTGGCGGACCCCTCGGTGCGGGCTTCGGAAGCGATGCGTTCCAGCGCCTCGGCCAGGGCGGCCAGGGTCTGGGGGCTCTCGGTCTCGGTGGGCTCGATCATGAGCGCCTCCTCGACGATGAGGGGGAAGTACACGGTTGGTGCGTGGAAGCCCTCCTCCAGCAGCCGCTTGCCGACGTCGAGCGCCTTGACGCCGCTCTGGCGCTTGAGGCCGGCGGCCGACAGCACGAACTCGTGCATGCAGGGACGGTCGTAGGGGGTGTCGTAGGTCGCCGACAGGCGGGCGCGGAGCCAGTTGGCGTTCAGCACTGCCAGCTGCGCCACCTGACGCAGGCCGTCGGCCCCGTGGACGAGGATGTAGGTCAAGGCGCGCGCCAACACCAGCGCGTTGCCGTGCCACGAGTGGACCCGCCCGATCGAGCGCTCGGGGACCGACCAACCGAAACGGGGGCCGTCGCCGTCGGCGGGGAGGCGCGAAGGCCGGGGGCCGGGCAGGAACGGGACCAGGCGCTCGGACACGGCCACTGGCCCGGCCCCGGGCCCACCGCCTCCATGGGGGGTGGCGAAGGTCTTGTGCAGGTTGAGGTGGACGATGTCGAAGCCCATGTCGCCGGGGCGCACCACCCCGAGAATGGCGTTCAGGTTGGCCCCGTCGTAGTAGAGCAGCCCACCGACCTCGTGCACGGCGGCGGCGATGTCGACGATCTGCTCCTCGAACAGCCCGAGTGTGTTGGGGTTGGTGAGCATGATGCCGGCCACGTCGTCGTCGAGGACGCGGCGCAGCGCGTCGAGATCGACACAGCCGCGCTCGTCGCTCGGCACCGTGACCGTCTCGTAGCCGCCCAAGGTAACCGAGGCCGGGTTGGTCCCGTGAGCCGAGTCGGGGATGATCACCTTGGTGCGGGCTCGTCCCTGGGCTTCGTGCCAGGCCCGCATGAGCAACAGACCGGTGAGCTCCCCGGCGGCCCCGGCTGCTGGCTGCAGCGTGGCCGCGGCCATGCCGGTCACCTCGCACAGCATCGCCTCCAACTCGACGAGCAGCTCGAGCCAGCCCTGGGTGCACGAGGCCGGCGCCCCCGGGTGCACGTTGGCCAGTCCCGGGAGCCCGGCCACCGCGTCGCAGATCTTGGGGTTGTACTTCATGGTGCACGAGCCCAGCGGGTAGGCGCCGAGGTCGACCGAGAACTGGCGGTGGCTGAGCCGGGTGAAGTGGGCCACCAGGTCGCGTTCGGACACCTCGGCCAGTGCCGGCGGCTTGTCTCGGCGGTGGGCGGCCGGCACCAGATCCTCGAGCGCCAGCTCGGGCACGGCCGTGGTGCGCAGCTGCCACGCCCGGCGCCCCGGATGCGACAACTCGAAC
>DATGGF010000145.1:0-4105 GCA_035308625.1 Acidimicrobiales bacterium
GGCCGGCCTGTACACCGAGGAGGATGGGCTGCCCGGCGTATTCGCCTGGCACCGAACACTTGGGCCCGGCGGTCGCCCCGGCGACCGACGAGGAAGTCACGCCGACGACACCTGAAGCGGCGGCGGCGATGGCGAGCGCCAGCACGACACGGCCGGCGGCCTTGGACGTGCGCTGGGCCACGGCAGAAGCGATCTTCACCGTCGTCACCGACAGTGCCTCCTCTCGAGCGCGCGGACCGCTCCCGAGCGGGGGTGCGTCGGGAGCGGTTCGCGGGATAGTGGTTCGGAGGAGCCCCGTGGCGCGACAGCCAGGAACCGCTTCGCCCGAGCGTTGAAGCAACTCCGCTGTCGCACCACGTCGGCCCCCCGACACTTCGTTTCCCCGTCGCAGACCTCCCGCCACATGGCCTTCCCCATGACGCGGGTCTGCGACGGTCTCAGTGTCCATGGCACGGCCCTTCCTGGCCAGAAGGCGACCACCTGGCGGAGGGCAGGTGATTTCACCTGTGCCGCTGCTATCCTGGGGCCCGGGACGTAGTGCCCGGAGCTTTCCGGGGAGGGGGGTATGAAGTCTGGCGCCCGGCCGATTTCTCGGCCTGCCGCGGCTGTCGCGTTGCTGGTCACGCTCGTGACCGCGGGTGGGTTCGTGCTGGCCCGGCACAGTGTCGAGAGCCAGAACCTGGCCCTGCTGCGCGACGAGGCCTCCCAGGCCAGCCTGTACGTCTCGTCCCTGGCCGGCGGCCTCGGTTCGACACTTCAAGCTTTGGCTGCTGACGTGTCAGCGACGGACGCGTCGCCATTGGCCTTCGAGTTCCGGGCCGAGCGCGTCGCCTTCGGAGAGAGCTTCTTGCTCGCCCGCCGGGGGCCGGCCGGCTACACCGTGCTCGCCTCGTCAGGGCCGGCTTTCACGAGCGGCCAAGTCCTGTCACCGGCGCTGTCGCGGACATTGGCCGCCGCCGGCTCGAGCTTGCGCCCAGGTCCCGTCATGTTCGGGGGCAAGACGACCACGCTCGGCTTCGCCCTCGGCCCGCCGCTGGTGCCGACGGGTACCGCCATCTACGAACAGATCACCATCGACCCGTACCTGGCCGTCAGCGCCAGCCAGGGAAAGCCGTTCGAAGTCCTCCACGCGGCGGTGTACTCGTCGAAGGCGGCGAAGCACAGCCAGCTGGTGCTGGCCAACACGCGCCAGCTGCCTCTCACCGGATCGGTCATCGGGGTCCCGGTGTCGATCGGCTCGTCGCAATGGTGGATCCGGGCCTCGGCCCGGGAGCCTCTGGCCGGAACCTTCCCCAACGACGCGCCTTACCTCGTGTTGGGCATCGGGCTTCTGTTGGCCGTGGCCTTGGCTGCGGCGGTGGAGGTGCTCGCCCGCCGGAACAACTACTCGGCCATGCTCGTCGGCAGGCGTACGGCTGAGTTGCTCGAGTCGCAGAGGGCGTTGGTGCAGAGCGAGCGTCTCTCCGCCATCGGGCGGATGACCACCGTCGTCGGCCACGAGCTCCGCACGCCGCTCGGCGCGGTGCTGAACGAGCTCTTCTTGGCCCGCACGTCGCTCGACGACCCGGCCGAGGCCACTCTCCACCTGGAGCAGGCGGAACGTTGCACCGAGTTGGCTGCCAACCTGGCCAGCGACCTCACGTCCTACTCCAGGGTGCGGGAGCCGGCCTTGGCGCCCGTCGATCTCCCCGATCTCCTCGCCGAGGTCTTCCGGATCGTCCTCATGCCCGACAACGTGCGGCTGAACACCGACATCGACGACGTGGCGTGTGACGCCGACCGCGAGCAGATGACCCAGATCCTGGTGAACGTGATTACCAACGCCATCCAGGCCATGCCCGAGGGTGGGGAGCTCACCGTCGCGGCTCGCCGTCGTGGCGCGGATGTGGCCATCACAGTCGCAGACGACGGCGAAGGCGTGGACACCAGTGTGGCCGATACCGTCTTCGAGCCGTTTGTGACGACCAAGCCGACGGGCACCGGTCTGGGCCTGGCGGTGGTGCGACAACTGACCGAAGCGCATGGTGGGCGTGTCACGCTCGAGAACCGCGCCGAAGGCGGTGCGGTCGTCACGATCACCATCCCGGCCCGGCCTGTCGACGCCGGGACACCAGCGTCTCCGCCGTCGACCGATCTCGGCGTCGGCGCCGCACACCCTGAAAGTCCTGCCGAGGTCCCCAGCTCCGACCACGCCGTAGCGGGGTCCTGAACACGAAGGAGGTTCGGCGCTTGTCGGTCGAGCAGCTACCACAGACACTGCGGGTCGTGATCGTCGACGACCACGAGATTCTCCGGACCGGCACCCGTCAGGTCCTCGAGACCGCGCCCGACATCGTGGTGGTCGGTGAGGCCGACGACGCGGGCACGGTGCTGGCCATGGTGCGTGACCTCAAACCCGATGTCGTCCTTCTCGACGTGCGACTCCCTGACGACAGCGGCATCGATCTGGCCCGGGAGATCTCCCTGGAGCACCCGCTGGTTCGGGTCGTGATGCTTTCGGCCTACGACAACGCCACCTTCGTCCGGGCCGCCTTGCTGGCCGGCGTGTCCGGCTACTTGTTGAAGACGATGCCGAGGGAGGACCTCATCGGGGCGGTGCGGGCGGCCAGCCAGGGCGCCACCGTGCTCGACCCGAGTGTCGTGGCGCAGATCGCCGGCAACCCGGGACTCGGCCGTGACGGCGCCGAGGGACTCACAGGGCGCGAGCGGGAGATTGCATCCCTCGTTGCAGATGGCCTGTCCAACAAGGCCATCGCCGGCCGGTTGGGATTGAGCATCAGGACGGTCGAGGGCCACCTCAACCACGTGTTCACCAAGCTGGCGGTCACGTCGCGGACCGAGCTGGCCCGGCTCCTACTGATCGGATCGGAGTCCGAGGTCGCCGAAGCGGGTACGTAGCCCGCCCTCCGATCGGCCTACTGCTCGCGAACGCGCGCCCAACAGCGCGCGGCGCCCTCATCATCGGGAGCTCGTTGCCCGATAGAGGGATTGTGAGCCTGGGCGCGGTGCTGTTGGTCGAGGACGACCGGTCTCTTCGGGAATCGACGGCCGAGATCCTCGAGGCGCACGGCTTCGAGGTCGCGGTGGCGGCCGACGGCGCGGCCGCCACCTGGCTCCTCGCCACCCGGGAGTTCGACGTTGTCGTCCTGGATCTGCGGCTCTGCCACGTCGACGGGACCGTCGTGCTCGACTCCCTGGAAGCACCGGCCCGGGTGGTGATCGTCTCGGCCTTCGCCTCCCTCGACGAGAACGAGGTGCGAGACGAGTTCAGACCACTCATCTTCGAGTGCTTGCGCAAGCCGGTCGGTCCCGATCACCTGGTCGAAGTGGTGACGGCGGCGGCGGCCCAGCCCCTCGAGCACGGCACGCGGGTGGCGCCCATCGAGCCACGCGACGCGCTGCGCCTGGCTCTTGCCGGCCTCGCCCATGTCGCTCCGGAGGAAGAGGCCGGCTAGGGGATCAGCTCCGGGGCCAGTCCGCTGCCGTCATCCGGTATAGGACGAAGCCACGGCGGGGGTGTCCTTCGGGATACCAGGGGCCGTCGAAATCGTCGGCCGGATCGTGGCGCATGCCCAGACGTCGCATGACCGCCCGTGAGCGCTCGTTCGACGCGGTGGTGTGGGCCACGACCTCGCCCAGCCCGAGCGGGCCGAAGGCGTGGTCCAGGGCGACCCGGCCCGCTTCGGTGGCGTAACCGAGCCCCCAGACGTCGCGGGCCAACGTCCAGCCGACGTCCACCGCCGGGCAGAAGCGGGCGCCGAAATCGGAGTAGCCGAGGCCGGCCCACCCAAGCAGGCGGCCGTCCTCCAGACGCTCGACCGCCCACAAGCCGCGGCCGTCGGCGTCGAACGAAGCCTCGTTCTCGTCGATGAACTGGTCGCTCTGTTCGCGCGACAAGGGAGCGAACCGGTACCGCATGACCTCGGGGTCGGCCATGATGCGGGCCAGCGGGGCACGGTCGGCGTCGGTCCACCGCCGCAGCCGGAGGCGCTCGGTGCGCTGCGCCGGATCCTGAGCAGAGCGATCGTCCACGGGATCGTCGCCGGCCAGCCGGCGGCCTATCCCGGGCTGGGCTGGGGATCGGAAGGCTCGTAGGTCAGGTCCA
>DATGGF010000146.1:0-3760 GCA_035308625.1 Acidimicrobiales bacterium
GCTCCGGACCTGGTGACCGTGACCGGCGACGATCGTGTCGGAGTCGAGGAGATGGCGCGGCGGCTCGGCCTGCCCGGGGTGGTCCGGGCCATGGAGATGCTGGGCCAGGCCCAGGTGGACATGCGCGACGCACCCGATCCCCGCGTCAACCTGGAGACGGCGCTGATCCGCCTGTCCCACCCGGCGGCCGACGACTCGCCCGCAGCCATGCTCGATCGCCTCGACCGTCTCGAGCGCGCCCTGGCGAACGGGTCGCCGTCCCCGGCACCGACTCGCCCGGTGGAGTCGCCAGGACCGAGCGCCGCACCGGACCCGGGTCCTTCGGTATCGGCGACTGGCTCCGCCGCCACCGGGGCCACTCCCCCCGATCCGGCGCCGGCCGGCGGGCCGCAGCTCGCCCGGCAGAGCCTGGGCGCCTTGCGACGTCAGGCCGCGGCCGCGCCGCCCTCTGCTGACGCGCCGGCGGCGCCAGCTGTGGCCGATCCCGCGCCACCGCGTAGCACCGCCAATGGCACCGCCCTCCCCAGCCGCGACGACCTGGTGCAGGCGTGGGGCGATGTGCTGCTCACTCAGCTCCCGAGCCGGGCCCGGGCCCGCTTCCGGGTCGGGCGGTTCGTGGCGGTCGACGGGTCCGGTGCGCTGTTCGCCCTGCCCAACGAGACCCACCGCTCCTACTGCGAGGACGTGCGTCTCGACGTCGAGGCCGTGCTCGCCGCACACTTCGGCACGCCGGTGCCCCTGCGATTGGTCGTGGACGACGAAGCCGGCACCGAAGCGCCCACGGCGAAGCCAGGCCCGGGCCCGACCCGCGCGCCTGAGCCGTCGGCCGAGGATGACACCGCGCTGCTCGATCCCGAGGTCCTCGAGGCCGAGACCGAGCGTGCCGGCGCCGGGCCCAGTCCCGAGCAGCGCTTGAAGCAGATGTTCCCGGGCGCCGAGGAGCTGTGACCGGCGCCTTCGGCCCGCTCCTGCAGTCGCTGGTCGACGAGCTGGGGCGTTTGCCGGGAATCGGCCCCAAGTCGGCCCAGCGCCTCGCCTTCCATCTGCTCAAGGTGGCGTCCGAGGACGCACTGCGGTTGGCCGATGCCATCGTGGCGGTGAAGGAGCGCGTGACGTTGTGCCCACGCTGCTTCAACGTGGCCGAAGGGGAGCTGTGCGACATCTGCCGCGACGGGCGGCGGCAGGGGAACGTGTTGTGCGTCGTCGAGGATCCCCGCGACATCGTGGCGGTGGAGAAGACCCAGGAGTTCCGCGGCCGCTACCACGTGCTCCAGGGCGCCCTCAACCCCATCGAGGGGATCGGCCCCGACCAGTTGCGCGTGCGCGAGCTGCTGGCCCGGTTGGAGGACGAAGGTGTCACCGAGGTCATCCTCTGCACCAACCCCAACCTCGAGGGTGAGGCGACGGCCATGTACCTGGCCCGCCTGCTCAAGCCGCTCGGGCTCACGGTGACGCGCATCGCCAGCGGGCTTCCCGTGGGCGGGGATCTCGAGTACGCCGACGAGCTCACGCTGGGCCGGGCCTTGAGCGGCCGGCGCGAAGTGGACGCCTGAACCGACTGGCTCTACTGCTCGCTAGCGGACTCGCACACTTCTCGGGAGAGAAACGCCGGCCCGGCACCGACGCGTTCGGGGGGCGTGCCGCGCCGGTACCGGGCCAGGCGATCTGGTGAGCGCATCTCGACACGCGTCACCCGCGATGGGCGATTGGTGGAGTGCGCCACGGCGCGGATCGCCACGCCGCTTCAGAGCTTTCGTGTGATCCCCGAGAAGTGTCCCCCCACCCCCGCAGCCGTCCCAGGACGACGCCGTTTGCGACGTCCGCCTTCAGGGAAACGCCGGGCTGTCGGTACCCTTGCGCCGGGTTTCCCATGCCCGTCGAGCTCCGTGACGGCCCCGTCGGAACCGGAGGAGGTCGACCACACCAGCCGCTTGTGCCGTGTTTGTGCCTATTCCCACAACGCCGGCTGGGCCGGTCCACCGCCGAGCGGGAAGTAGCCGGGCAGCTCGTCGGTGGGCGTGTCCAGGTACACCTTGGCTTCGGGAGGCTGGGCGAAACGTCCGTGGCTCCAGCGGATCTCCACATGCCCTCGGGTCTCGAGCTCCTGGCGGTCGCCTCGTCGCCGGTAGCGGATGGCCCAGTCCACCCGGGGCTGCCCGGCGTCGGCCGCCGAGATGGCCAGGTCGAGCAGTTCGAAGGCAGCCCGCCAGTCCCAGGGGCTGGCCACCCGCAGACGGAGTGGCCGGCCGGGATCGGCGCCCAGCAGGAAGTACGGCGCGTTGCCGATGCGCAGCAGCCGCCAGGTCAGGCGCTGCTTGTCGGCTGGGGTCGACGC
The DNA here is from genome assembly GCA_035308625.1 of Acidimicrobiales bacterium. Classification (GTDB taxonomy): domain Bacteria; phylum Actinomycetota; class Acidimicrobiia; order Acidimicrobiales; family UBA8190; genus DATGGF01. The sequence continues at coordinate 2,336 of DATGGF010000146.1, forward strand.
GTTGGCCGCCCAGCGCTCGGCCGAGCGACGGCTCACCTCGTCGCACAAGCGGCGGTAGGCCGCTTGGGCCGGCGCCGGATAGGCGCGGCCCGGGAGCGAGCGGCGAAGGAGCTGACGCTGCGCGCCGGTGAGGAGGGCCGGATCGTCGGGCAGGGCCCGGAGCCCGGTGGTCTCGCGGCAGGCGCGGTAGAGCTCGAGGTAGGCCTCGGGGGCCACCTCCTCGTACCAGTCGCGTTGGCTCCAGGAACCGGAGGTAGCGAGCAGACCGTCGAACAGGCGCGCCGGGGACGGGTTGGCGATGGCCCGCGACAAGTACTTGCAGCTCACCAGGTAGACGTGGTCGATCCGCAGGTCGACGGGGGCGGCCTCGTCGCCCGGAGGGCGCCACCCGCCGGTCCATTCGACCAGGCGGGGCGGGCGTCCCCGCAGCGCGTCGGGCGCGTGGAGGAAGGCCTGGCCGTTCTCCCAGGCGGCGGCGAATTCGGTGGCGAACCGGCCCGACGCGTGCAGTGCGTCGAGGCGCTCCCAGGTGTCCTGGGTCAGCGCCAGTTCGGCCGGGCGCGCCCGCAGCGCCTGCGCCGGTGAAGCCAGGGCGAGGGTCCCGAGCGCGGTGGCCAGCTCGGTGACCGTGGTCCGGTCATCGGGCACGTGCCCGGCGCCCGCTCCTGGCGTACTTGCGCAGGCGGGCCGGCGCCTGCGGCGACTCGATCTCGATCACGTCGAACACCGCGCCCGGGGCGTCCGGCCGTTCCTGGGTCTGCAGGGCCCGCAGCGCCTGCTCCCCGGCACTACCGGGGACGGGGGCGTCGGTGGTGAGCAGCACGATCGGCGTGTCGGGGTCAGCCGCGTGGAGCACGGCCACCCGGCCCAGCACCCGCCACAGCACCTCGGTCCGGCGCAGACCACCGCGTACGGTGCCGAGCGAACCCGACACGTCGAACAACCAGCGCCGGCCGCCGCCGTCGAGTCCCGACAGCGCCATGGTGATGCCCGCACCGGCGCGGACGTTCTCGCGCACGTCGCGGAAGCCCGCCACCTCGAGCATCTCGGTGGCCAGTTCCTGGGCACTGCGCCGTGCCACCTGGACCCCATCGGGCGCCGCGTCGGCCCGCAGCAGTCGACCCCGCTCCTCCTCGGCCCGGCGCTCGGCGGCGCGCACGTAGCCCGAGTCGGTGTCGTAGCCGACGTACCGGCGTCCGGTGCGCACGGCGGCCACGGCAGTGGTGCCCGAGCCCATGAAGGGGTCGAGGACCAGGTCGTCGACGTAGGTGTACAGCTCGATGAGCCGCTGGGGGAGCTCGACCGGGAACGGTGCCGGGTGCCCCACCCGCGTGGCGCTCTCGGCCGGGATCTCCCAGACGTCGGTGGTGGCCTCGATGAATTCGTCCTTGGTGGTCGAGATGGCCGAAGGCAGGCCGGCGGCCA
>DATGGF010000147.1:0-4322 GCA_035308625.1 Acidimicrobiales bacterium
CGATCGCACAGCTCGACGGCCTCGAGGTCATTCCCCGCAAGCAGATCGAGTACCGCGGGCAGCGCTTCGAGGAGATGGACGTCGACGCGGTGCTGTCCCGGCACCCGCAGGTGGCACTCATCGACGAGCTCGCCCACACCAACGTGCCCGGATCGCGCAACGAGAAGCGCTGGCAGGACGTAGAGGAGATCCTCGACGCGGGCATCGACGTGATCTCGACGGTGAACCTCCAGCACCTCGAGTCGGTCAACGACGTGGTGGAGAACATCACCGGGGTTGCCCAGCGAGAGACCATCCCCGACGCGGTGGTCCGAAAGGCTGACCAGATCGAGCTCGTCGACATGGCACCCGAGGCACTGCGGCGTCGATTGGCTCACGGCAACGTCTACCCTGCCGAGCGCATCGATGCCGCGCTGGCCAACTTCTTCCGGCCCGGCAACCTGGCCGCGCTCCGCGAGCTCGCCCTGCTGTGGGTGGCGGACCGGGTCGAGGACGAGCTCCACGACTACCGCGAGCGCCACGGCATCCAGGGAACCTGGGAGACGAAGGAGCGGGTGGCGGTCTCCCTCACCGGGGCGCCCGGCGGCGGCGATCTTGTCCGGCGCGCCTCCCGCATGGCATCGAGGGCCAAAGCCGAGCTGGTCGGCATCCACGTGCGGCTCGACACAGGTGAGGCCTCGCAAGGATCGGAGGTGATGGCCCGGGACCGGGCTCTGCTCGAGGAGCTCGGCGGGCGCTACGTCGAAGTCGTCGGCTCCGACGTTCCCAAGGCGCTCGTATCCGTGGCCAGAGCCGAGAACGCCACCCAGCTCGTCATCGGGGCCAGCCGCCGGAGCCGCTGGGCCCACCTCGTCCGCGGGTCAGTGGTCAACGGCGCCATTCGGGCCGCCGCCGGACAGATCGACGTCCACGTGATCGGGAACACGGAAGCGCCGGGAACTCCCCGCGCACCCCGGCGTGGGCGCCATCTGACCTTCGCACCCATCCCTCGCCGGCGCCGAGTGCTGTCTGTGCTCCTCGGGGTGATCGCCTTCCCGCTGCTGACACTCGTCCTCACCAGCGGACGCAGCCAGGTGGACCTGGCGGCGGCGCTCAGCGCTTATCTGCTCGTGGTGATCGCCGTGGCCGCGGTGGGTGGGGTATGGCCCGGCCTGGCCGCCGCCGTGGCGGGCTTCCTACTCTCCAACTGGTACTTCACCCCGCCCATCCACACCCTCACGATCGGGCACACACGCGACGTGCTCGCGCTGTTGATCTTCCTGGTGGTCGCCGGCGTGGTGAGCACCCTGGTCGACCAGGTCTACCGCCGCACCGCGGCGGCGACGCGCGCCACCAGCGACGCCAGGGCCCTGGCGCGGATCGCCGGCCGCCTGGTGTCGACCTCGACCGACGTGCTGCCCGAGCTCATCGGGGAGTTCGTCTCGACGTTCCGCCAGCGAGGCGCCGCCGTGATCGACCAGGACGGAGGCGGATGGCGGGTCGTGGCCTCCGCCGGCACCGACATCCCCACAGGTCCGGGGCAGGCGACAACGACGCTGCCGCTCACCGACAACGAGATCCTCGTCCTCCGGGGTCCCAGCCTCCCGGCCGAGGACCGGGAGATCCTGGCTGGTTTCGCCGCCCAGCTCGCTGCCGCCATCGAGAGCGCTCGGCTCCACGCCGAGGCCGCCGGGACCGACGAGCTCGTGCGGGCCAACGAGTTACGCGCCGCGCTGCTGGCGGCGGTGAGCCACGACCTGCGGACACCATTGGCCTCCATCAAAGCCGCCACCACGAGCCTCCTCTCCGACGACATCGACTTCAGCCCGCAGGAGACGCGAGCCCTCCTCGAGACAGTGGAGTCGGAGTCCGACCGGCTCGACACCCTGGTGGAGAACCTCCTCGACATGAGCCGTGTGCAGACCGGGTCGCTGGAGGTGACCCGTCGAGACGTCGGCATCGAGGAGGTGGTTGAGGCCGCCCTCTCCAGCCTCGGGACACGGGGGCAACGGGTCGAAGTCGAGATCGCCGAGGATCTCCCGCAGCTACATGTCGACCCTGTGCTCCTCGAGCGAGCCGTCGCCAACCTGGTCGACAATGCGCTCGTCCACGGCCGGGGCAAGAAGGTGCGAGTGGAGGCGGGGCTCGTGCCTGGGAGCCTCGATCTCCGCGTCGTCGACCGTGGGCCGGGCATTCCGCCGTCACAGCGCGAGGTTGTGTTCCGTCCGTTCCAGCGCCTCGGCGACAGCCCGAGGATGTCGGGCAACCTCACCGGTGCTCGAGGACACACCGGCGTCGGCCTGGGCCTGGCGGTGGCACGAGGTTTCGTCGACTCCATGGGTGGCGAGATCGTCGCCGACGACACTCCCGGCGGTGGCTGCACCATGGTCGTCCGCCTGCCGCTGACATCCGCCGGAGTCTCGGGCGTGCCGGCCTTCGAGGCGCCATGAGCCGCATCCTCGTGGTCGACGATGACCAGCCACTCCTGCGTGCCCTGTCCATCAGCCTCAGCGCGCGCGGCTACGACGTCGACGTGGCCGTCACCGGCGAGGAGGCCCTCGATGCCGCCGCCCACCACCGGCCCGACGTCGTTCTCCTCGACCTCGGGCTCCCGGGGATCGACGGGGTCGACGTCATCAGAGGGCTGCGGGGCTGGAGCCAGGTACCGGTGATCGTGCTGTCGGCTCGCCATCACGAGGCCTCGAAGGTAGAGGCGCTCGACGCCGGCGCCGACGACTATGTGACCAAGCCCTTCGCCATGGGCGAGCTGCTGGCCCGTGTCCGGGCCGCCCTGCGCCGGAATGCCGCCGCCGATGGTGACCCCCTGGTGGAGACCGACGACTTCACGATCGACCTCGCCGCCACGCGGGTCACCCGCCACGGAGAGCCTGTCCATCTCACGCCGAAGGAATGGGAGGTCGTTGCACTCCTCGTGCGCAACGCAGGACGGCTCGTCTCCCACCAGCAGCTGCTCCAGGAGGTGTGGGGACCTCAGTACGCGACGGAGACCGAGTACCTGCGTGTCCTGATGGGCCGGGTCCGACGCAAACTCGAGGCCGATCATGCCCATCCCACGCACTTCCTGACCGAACCCGGGCTTGGGTACCGCTTCGAGCCCTGAGATCCACGGCCTGCCAACGCCCGGCAGATGGTCCAAGCTGAGGCATGGCCGACAACGCACCTCCCCCGCTCAACGGCATCCACCATGTCCGCCTTCCCGTCTCCGATGTGGTCACCAGCTGTGACTGGTACGGGCTTCTGGGATTCGAGCCAGTTCTCGACTACGAGGAGGAGGATCAGCTGGTCGGGGTGGCCCTCCGCCACCCCTCGGGCATCACCCTTGGCCTCCATCTCGCCCCCGACCGGGCCTCCGCACTCGCTGGCTTCTGCCCGCTGGCCCTGGAGGTCGATGGTCAAGCCGCTCTGGAGGATTGGTTGGAGCACCTAGACCGCCAGGGCTTGCAGCACTCTCCGGTACAGGAGGGCCATCTCGGCTTGTTCGCCGAAGTGGCCGACCCCGACGGGCTCGTGGTGCAGCTGCACACCGCGGACCACCCCAGCGCGGACGAGGCCTGAGAGGGCGACTCGCCGTCCCCTCAAGGGGGCTTCCTTCAGGGGACCGACGGCCTGTCTCCGGCCCGAAGCGAGGCTCATACTTCGATGCTCTCTCGACGGAAGGGAACTTCAACTTCGCCAGTTCTAGCTACCAGTGGCTTGTGGTGAACCAAGCCGGGACCAATGCTCGGTTCAAGGGGACCGGCACGATCAATGGAACAGGCTCCTACCAGTTCATGATCTGGGCGACCCAAAGGTCCCCGAACACGTTCCGGATCCAGGTCACCGATCCTGCGACCGGCAACACTGTGTACGACTCCCGCACACAGAACGTAGGAGGAGGCTCCGTCATCTTCCACAAGTCGTCAGGATTGCCCGGCGGTGTCGCCGTTGAGGTCTGTGGAGGTGAGCGGACGACTCTCGAACCGAGACATCAAAGAGACGAGATCCAGACTCTCTGGGCATTGACCAGGCATTTGATTGACACCCGGCGGTCGGCTCAGGACTCAGCCCTTCCCCTTGTGGGCGGGAGGACTATCCAGGGTCTCCCCCATCGCTACCCCGAGGTCGCTCCCCAGACCGACCTGTAACGACGTCTCCCAGAAGATTTGCGTGCGGTCCGGCTTCTCCGGGGTGGGTCGCGCAATCCGGCAGGGATGATTGAAGTGGGCCCTGACGAAGAGATGTCAGGGTTGCCACGTGGATGCTCAGGTCCGGTCTGACTCATCGGCACCGGCTGGCGCATTGCTGCCCTTGTAATGAACTGTCGGCCGGGCCCGACCATCCAC
>DATGGF010000148.1:0-4598 GCA_035308625.1 Acidimicrobiales bacterium
CGCACCGCCGACATGTCGCGCCGGCACACGGTGCGGGTGTCGAAGAGCGGCATGGTGACCGTCACCGGCGGCAAGTTGACGACGTACCGGCGGATGGCGGAGGACACCGTCGACGCGGTCGTGCGCCGTCTCGGCTCGCAGGCACCGGCGGGGGCCGATCGCTGCCGTACCCGGCGCCTGGCCTTGCGCGGCGCAGGCGGCCTGGACGAGGTGCGCGCCGCGCTCGAGTCGGATGCAACCGGGGTCGACGCCGACGCCCGCGCCGCCCTGGTGATGCGCCACGGCAGCGAGGCCACCGACGTCCTCGCCCTGGCCGGCGGCCGTACTGCACTGCTGGAGCCGCTCGTGGCCGGGATGCCTCAGCTCAAGGTGGAGGCCGTGTGGGCGGCCCGCCACGAGATGGCACTCACCGTCGACGACGTCCTCGCCCGCCGCACCCGGGCGGTGCTGCGCCACGCCCGCCCGAGCGCGGAGGCCGCCGCCGGCATCGGGGCCCTGTTGGCGCCGGAATGGGGCCGCAGCCCCGACATGGTGGCGGACGAGGCCGCCGCTTTCGCCGCCCAGGCCCGCCGGGACCTGGAGCGGGCCGGGCTTGACCCGGCGGCGCGTTCGGAGGCGCCACCACGCGGGGACCAGTCCCGATGACCGTGCCCACGCCGGTGACCCCGGTCGAGGCCGAAGCCGGCGCCGTCACCGCCCGATTGCACGCACCGCATGTCCCGGTGCCCGACGCCGTGGTCACCCGCTTGACCGGGGTGTGCGCGGAGGTATCGAGCGACGACGCCACCCGGGTGGAGGCCGGACGCGACTGGTGGCCGATCGCCATCCGGTGGGCGCTCGCCGGCCAGGTGCCGGCGCTGCCCGCGGTGGTGGCCCGGCCGTCCGATGCCACCCAGGTCGCCGCGGTGCTGGCGGTGTGCCACGACGCGCACGTCCCCGTCACGGCCATGGCAGGACGGTCGGGGGTGTGCGGGTCGAGCGTGCCTGCCTTCGGCGGCGTCGCTCTCGACCTGTGCGCCATGACCGGCATCGACGAGCTCGACACCACGTCGCTGTTGGCCCGCGTACGACCGGGCACCTTCGGTCCCGACCTGGAGGCCTCGCTCCAGGCCGACGGCGTGACGCTCGGCCATTGGCCCCAGTCGATGGACCTGTCCACCGTGGGCGGGTGGCTGGCCTGCCGCGGCGCCGGCCAGTACTCGACGCGCTACGGGAAGATCGAGGACATGGTGGTCGGCCTCCAGGTGGCGCTGGCCGACGGCCGCCTCGTCTCGACCGGGGGCACCGGGCCGCGCGCCGCGACCGGGCCCGATCTCACGCAGCTGTTCGTCGGTTCCGAAGGCGTGTTGGGGGTGATCACCGAGGCGGTGCTGCGTCTTCATCCGCTGCCGGCCGCGCAAGAGCGGCGGGCCTATGCCTTCGCCGACTTCGCCGCCGGGCTGGAGGCGTGCCGGCTCGTGCTGCGCCGCGGGGCCACGCCGGCCGTGCTGCGCCTGTACGACGAGGTCGAATCGGCCCGCAACTTCGGGGTCGAGGGCCGCTGTGCCCTGATCGTGCTGGACGAGGCCGACCCCGGAGTGCTCGGCGCCACCATGGCGGTGGTCGACGAGGAGTGCTCGGCAACGCGGGCCGAAGTGCTCGAGGCCGAGTTGGTGGAGCAGTGGCTCGGCCATCGCAACGACGTCTCGGCCCTCGCCCCGCTCTACCGGGCCGGCATCGTGGTCGACACCATGGAGATCTCGGCGTCCTGGGCGGCGCTGCCCGGGATCTACGAGCGGTCGGTCGCGGCGCTGCGGGCCATGGACGGGACCCTCGCCGCGTCGGCCCACCAGTCGCACTCCTACGTCGACGGCGCCTGTCTGTACTTCACTTTCGCCGGCCGCGACCCGGCCTCGGCGGCGCCCGACGGCGGGGGGGCCAGCGATCTCGGGCTCGGCGATCCCGATCGCGACGCCTGGGCCGAGCATTACTACGTGGCCGCCTGGGACGCGGTGATGGACATCGTGCGCGACGGCGGCGGCGCGCTGAGTCACCACCACGGCATCGGGCTCAACCGGGGACGCTTCATGGCCGACGCCCTCGGCGGGTCGTTCGACGTGCTCCGGGCGGTGAAACAGGCGCTCGACCCACGGGGCATCCTCAACCCCGGCAAGCTGGGCCTGCCGTCGCCGTTCGGGGAGATCGCCTGGCCGTGAGCGTGATGCCATGAGCGTGTTGGTCGTCGACGTGGGCACCTCGGGGGTGCGGGCCGCGGTGGTGACCGAGGACGGAAGAGTCGAGCACGCCCATCACGTCGAAGTGCTCCCGACCTCACCGGCGCCGGGCTTCGTCGAATTCGACCCCACGGTGATGGCCGACGCGGTGCTGCAGGTGGCCCGCGCCGCACTGGCTGCCCATGGACCGGTGGGCGGCGTCGGCATCACCAATCAGCGGGCTTCCACCGTGGTGTGGGACCGCAACAGCGGCGAGCCGGTCGGGCCCGGTCTCGGCTGGCAGGACCTGCGCACGGTGGGCACCTGCCTCGTCCTGCGCGACCAGGGCATCAAGGTGGCCCCCAACGAGTCGGCCACGAAGCTGGCCATGTTGCTCGACCTGGCCGACCCCGACCGGACGCGCGACCTGTGCTTCGGCACCGTCGACGCGTGGGTGGCGTGGACCTTGTCGGGTGGCACGCTGCACGTCACCGACCAGACCAATGCAGGGGTGACGGGCCTGCTCGACAGCGCGGGCACCAGCTGGAGTACCGACATGCTCGAGGCCCTGCGCATCCCGGCGTCGGTGCTGCCCGCCGTGGTCGACTCGACCGGCGCGGTGGGCCCGGCCACCGCGCTCGAGGGCGCGCCCGTCATCTGCGGCATCGCCGGCGACCAGCAGGCGTCGCTGGTGGGACAAGGCTGCACCCGTCCGGGCCTGGCCAAGGCCACGTTCGGCACCGGCGGCATGCTCGACGCCTGCGTCGGCGCCACCCGTCCGTCGTTCCCCCGCCGCGGGAGCGCCGGCACCTTCCCCATCGCCGCCTGGCGTCGGGCGGGGAGGATCACCTGGGGGGTCGAGGCCATCATGCTGTCGGCCGGGACCTGCGTGGAGTGGCTGCGCGACGACCTCGGCATCATCGCCAGCGCGGCGGAGTCCGACGCGCTGGCCGCCACCGTCGCCGACACCGGTGACGTGTGGTTCGTCCCCGCCCTGCTCGGGTTGGGCACCCCGGTATGGGACTTCGGGGCGCGGGGCACCTTCCTCGGCATCACGCGGGGTACCGGGCGGGCCGAGATGGTGCGGGCGGTGCTGGAGGGCATCGCCCATCGAGGTGCGGACCTGCTCGAAGCGGCTGAGGCCGACACCGGCCTCTCCATCGAGGCACTGCGCGTCGACGGCGGCATGACGGCCAACACCACGTTCCTGCACGCTCTGGCCGACGCCGTGGGCCGGCCCGTCGAGGTGTCCCCCGAGCTGGAGGCGACGACGCTGGGCGCGGCCTATCTCGCCGGCCTGGCGCTCGGCACCTTCAAAGACGAGGACGACATCGCCGCGGCGTGGAAGCCGCGCCAGGTGGTGGACCCGGCCCACGGCGACAGCCGGCGGGCCACTACACGCGCCCGGTGGCTCGAAGCCCGCGCCCGGGCCGAACGCACCGTGCCCGAACTCTCGGCCCTGGAATTCTGAGCCGACTGCCGCCTTGCGCCGCCGATCAGGGGGTGTGGGCCCGCGCCTCGCCGAAGCCGGCGCCGGCCTCGAGCAAGGCCCGGTAGCCCATGAGCTGGCGGGGGCGGCCGAATCCCAGCGCGGCGGTCAGCCGGCCCGAGCGCCCGTAGATCGCCACGAAGCGTCCTTCCTCGACGGAGCCGTCCACCACGGCCACGTCGTCGTCGGGGCGCGGTTCGCCCAGCATCTGGATCTTCACGTCGTACTGGTCCGACCAGAAGTACGGCACCGGGAGATAGGCGTGGGCGCCGCCGCGGCCGGCCAGGAGGCTGCGCGCCGCGTGCGGGCCCTGCTCGGCGGCGTTGGTCCAATGTTCGAACCGGTGCTCGGTCCCGTCCGGGTCGCACCAGCGCGCCGCGTCGCCGGCCACCACCACCGAGTCGGCCGCGAAGAGCTGCGCGTCGGTGACGACGCCGTTGCGCACCTCGAGGCCCGATCCCTCGAGCCAGTCGGTGACCGGCGTCACCCCGATGCCCACCAGCACCACGTCGGCCGGCTCGGTGGAACCATCGGCCAGCTCCACCGCGCTCACCCGGCGTTGCCCACCCTCGCCCGTGGTTTCGAGACCAGCCACGCCCACCCCGGTGCGCAACCGCACCCCGTTGCGTTCGTGCAGCGCGCCGCAGGCCGCGCCCATCGCCTCGCCGAGAGCACCGGCCAGGGGCACCGGCAAGGCCTCGACGACGGTGACGGCCAGGCCCCGGCCGTGGCAGGTGGCGGCCACCTCGGCGCCGATGAACCCGGCCCCCACCACCACGACACGGGTATCCGGGCCGGCCGTGGCGGCCGCCAGCGCGCGGCAGTCGTCCAGGGTGCGCAGCACGTGCACCCCGCCGACACCTTCGGAGCCGGGCAGCGTGCGAGGCCGGGCCCCGGTGGCGACCACCAGCGCGTCG
>DATGGF010000149.1:0-2767 GCA_035308625.1 Acidimicrobiales bacterium
CGATCCGGCCCTGACCGCCTATCCGTCGAGCACCCCCGACTACAACGACAACCACGCCGACGGAAACGTGCTCGTGCCCGCGTCCAAGGACTCGGGATTCTCCGGCACCCGGTACCTGCTCGGCCCGACCGGGTTGCTCGGCACCGCGGTGGCGAGCGCTCAAGCGACGTTGAACGGCTCGGCCTGGGTGGTCGACACCAACCTCACCGGCAGCGGGTCGAACCAGTGGGACGCCCTGGCCCAGCGTCAGTTCCACGCCTACATCGCCATCGACCTCGACGGACAGGTCGAGTCGGCCCCGCTCACCTCGCCGTCGACCTCGGCGTTCTCGTCCTTCGGCGGCAAGGTCCAGATCAGCGGCAACTTCACCCAGACCTCCGCCCAGCGCCTGGCCTTGGTGCTCAAGTACGGCGCCCTGCCGGTCCGCCTCATCCAGGTCAACAAGGAGCAGGTCTCGGCCACATTGGGCAAGTCGTCGCTCAAGGCCGGGCTCGTGGCCGGGATCGGCGGGCTGATCCTGGTGCTGATCTACACGATCTTCTACTACCGGGCCCTGGGCGTCGTGGTGGTGTCTGGTCTGCTCCTCACCGCTGCACTGCTGTGGGCCATCGTGTCCGCTCTGGGGAGATCAGGGCTGAACCTGACCCTCGACCTGGCCGGCGTGACCGGCATCATCGTCTCGGTCGGGATCACGGTCGACTCGTACATCGTCTACTTCGAGCGTCTGAAAGACGAGGCACGGGCCGGGCGGTCGGTGCGCACGAGTGTGGACAAGGCCTTCCAGGGGGCGTTCCGCACGGTGGTGGCCGCTGACGTCGTGTCGCTCGGCGCCGCCGTGGTGCTCTACCTGCTGTCGGTGGGCACTGTCCGGGGCTTCGCCTTCTTCCTGGGCCTGTCCACCCTGCTCGACGTGTTCACCACCTTCTTCTTCACCCGGCCGCTCGTGATCATCCTGGGCCGCAGCCGGGCGGTGACCGACGCCCGGATCATCGGGATCGCCCGGGGCCTGGCCGCCGACCGGGTCGAAAGCGGAGTACCGGCATGACCGACGTCACCAACGACCCCGATGCGCCGGACACCGAGTACGACGAGCAGGCGCCGGCTCCGACCAAACCGCCCAACGTCCTCGTCCGGCTGTACCGGGGCGAGACGACCTTCCCCTTCTGCGGGCGGCGCCGGTGGTGGTATGGGATCTCGGCCCTGGTCATCCTGGCCGGCCTGGTGTCACTGGGCGTCCGCGGCCTGAACCTCGGGATCGACTTCAAGGGCGGCACGTCGTGGGAGGTCCCGGCGAACGGTGTGAGCATCAGCAAGGCGACCGACGTGGTGAAGGCGGCCGGGGTCGTGCCGTCGCTGGTGCAGGTGGTGGGGGTCGGCGCCAACGCCCACCTGCATGTAGAGGCCGACCTGAAGAACGAGAGCACCAGTGTGCGCACCGACACCGAGATGCGAGTGGCGGACGCCTTGGCCACGGCGACCAACACGTCGACCAAGCAGGCCGAGCAGAACGTGTCGGACGTCGGGCCGACCTGGGGGAAGGACATCACCAACAAGGCCATCCTGGCCGTGATCGTCTTCTTCATCGTCGTGGTGGCCTACATCTCGTTCCGCTTCGAGTGGAAGATGGCCATCGCCGCGGTGGTCGCGGTGATCCACGACCTGCTCGTGGTGGCCGGCGTCTACTCGCTGTCGGGGCTCCAGGTGACCCCGGACACCGTGGTGGCCGTGCTGACCATCCTCGGCTACTCGCTCTACGACACTGTGGTCGTGTTCGACCGCGTGCGGGAGAACGCGCGCGGATTCGGCGCCAGCGGGCGCATGACCTACGAGGACCTCGTCGACCTGTCCATGAACCAGACGCTGGCCCGGTCGATCAACACCTCGCTCGTGGCCATCCTCCCCGTGTTGTCGGTGTTGGTGATCGGCGCCCAGGTGCTCGGGGCCACCACCCTCCAGTACTTCGGGTTCGCGCTGGTCATCGGCCTGCTCTCCGGGGCGTATTCGTCGATCTTCATCGCGTCGCCGCTGCTGGCCCAGATGAAGGAGCGCGAGCCCCGCTACGCCACGGTGCGCCAACGCCTGGCCACCCGAGCCGAACGCGAGCTGCTCACGCCGCGGGCCGCGGCTCTGGCCTCGGCCACCGCTGGCGGGGGCGGACGGTCCCAGGCCCGGGCCGGGCGCACCCCGCCGCGGCGCCAGGGCGAGGTCCTGCGGCCCGGCGCGCGCCGTCCCACCGGTCGTCCCACCGCCGGCGGGAGCGCAATGGACGAAGGAGCGGCCGCCGACGGCGACGTCGCTGCGACCCGGCCGGCCGGAGGGGGCGGTGCCCGCCCCGGTGGTGGGTCGGGTGCCCGCCGTCCGCCGCCCCGGCCGCGCAAGGGCGGGGGCAAGGGACGCAAGGGCGGCCGTCGCCGCTGATAGACCCTCTTCCCCGGGCGCGACGGGTACCGTGAAGCAATGGTGACCGTGGAGCGTCAGGCTGCGCCCTTCCGTCGCCCCGGCCTGCTCGACGACCTTCTCGGTGGCGTCCTGGGCCGCTTCGACAGCCGCCGCGCCGATGCCCCGGCCGAAGAGCGCTCCCTCATCGAACGCGCCGGCCGTCTGGCCGAGACCGCCCATCGGGACCAGCTGCGCCAGAGCGGTGAGCCCTACATCACCCACCCGGTGGCGGTGGCGGCCATCGTGGCCGACCTCGGTCTCGACGCCCGCTCGGTGGCCGCCGCCCTGTTGCATGACGCCGTAGAGGACACGGGACTGGGCCTGGCCG
>DATGGF010000150.1:0-1789 GCA_035308625.1 Acidimicrobiales bacterium
CTTGGCCGGGGTGCAGGCGATCGTCAGCTTCGGACCGGCCACCACCAGCGATGACATGGCGCGTGTGGAGGCATGGCTCGGCCGGGTGGCCGCCGGGCTCGGGCCTCATGCCCGCGGCTCGTACGTGAATTACATCGACCCCGAACTCGCCGACTGGGCGACGGCGTACTACGGCTCCAACCTGCCCCGCCTCCGTCAGGTGAAGCGGGCCTGGGATCCCGACGACCTCTTTCATTTCGCCCAGTCGATCCCCCTGAGCTGAACCCAGATCGGCGGGAATCGCTCACCGACATCCCCGAGCTCGTGCCTCCGGCACGGGAAACTGGCAGGTGCCACATGTCGACACGGGGGCGTCCATAGGCATGGTCACGTGACAGCATCGGGTCGTCCTCGCCGCCGGGCGCCGTCGGCCCGCGTGCGTCGGCACCGCACGGGCCTTCTGATCGTGCTCGCCGTGTTGGCCGGCGCCATCTGGCTCGAACGTCCCACGGCCAGTGCCCTCCGAGCGCAGCGCACAGCCGGTACCGCACTCGACCCGGCCGCGTTCTCGGACGGTGCCTGCATCGCTCTGCCTCCACTCAAGGGCGACCGCCACGTCACCGTGTTCCTCGACGCCGGCCATGGCGGCATCGACCCCGGAGCCGTCGGCACGACGAGCGCCGGTGCCACGGTGATCGAGGCGAAAGCCGCGCTGGCTGTCGAGCTCGCGGCGGCCACTCGCCTGGAGAACAGCGGCTTCCAGGTGGTGGTGTCGCGCACCTCGGACACCTCCGTGGTCCGGCTGGTACCCGCGGATCTGGCTGGGGGAGTGCTCAGCCTTACCGGCGCGCACATGGACGTGGTCGCCCGCGACCGGTGCGCCAACCTGGCCCGGGCTCGGGCGCTCGTCGGCATCTACTTCGACAGCGCCGCTTCGTCCTCCGCCGCCGGGAGCCTCACCGCGTACGACGCCGTTCGTCCCTTTGCGCCGGCCAACCAGCGGTTGGCGCAGTTGCTCCAACGCGACACCCTGGCGGCCATGAACGCCAACGGCTGGGGCATTCCCGATGCGGGCGTCCTCCCCGACAGCGGGCTGGGGTCGCTGGTGCCGACCACCGAGACCACGCCGTTCGCCGTGGGCGCGCGCAACTACCACCACCTGCTCCTGCTCGGGCCACCGGTGGCCGGCTTCCAGGACACGCCGAGCACGATGCCTGGCTCGGTGATCGAGCCGCTGTTCCTCACCGATCCATTCGAGGCATCGATCGCCACCAGCTCCGAAGGGGTCTCCGCCATGGCCGAGGGCGTCGCCAGTGCCGTCGAGCAGTACTTCGCACCCGCGTCGGCATCCACCCAGGGCTGAGCCGGTTGCCCCCCGTGCCATCCTTACGATCGTGGTGCCCTCGGTGAGTCCCGACGTCGAGATGGAGAAACGCCTCGCGGCTGAGGCGGCGGCCGCGCTGGTCGAGCCGGGTATGGCCGTCGGCCTTGGCACCGGATCCACGGTGGACTGCCTCCTGGCTCCGCTGGCGGCTCGCCAGCTCGACATCCGCTGTGTGGCCACCTCCCCCCGGACCGAGCGCACCGCGCTGGACCTGGGCCTGCGGGTCGAGCCCTTCCGTCTCGAGCGTTTGGACATCGCCATCGACGGCGCCGACCAGATCCAGCCCGACGGCTGGCTGGTGAAGGGCGGCGGGGCAGCCCACACCCGCGAGAAGCAGGTGGCGGCGGCAGCCGATCGCTTCGTCGTGATCGCCGACTCGACCAAGCCGGTGGACGTCATCGGCGCACCCATCCCCCTGGAGCTGCT
>DATGGF010000151.1:0-2149 GCA_035308625.1 Acidimicrobiales bacterium
CGCGGCGTACGCGGAAGGGGCTGCCGGCTCCTCGGGAGTGTCGTCAGCCGCGCGCCGGCGACGCCGCAACCGAAAGCGACGACGACGAGGCTCGGCAGTCGATTCCTCGGCGGGCGAAGCAGCGGCTACCGGCTCCGGCAAGACGACCTCGTCGACGTCGACGTCGACGTCGACGGGCGGCGCTGCGTCCATCGGTGCATCGACGGCTTCCTCGACCTCGACCGGAACCGCTCCGACCGCTCCAAGCACGACGCCTTCCGGCTCGAGCGCTTGAGGAGCGGTGGCCTCGGGCAGCTCGGCCATCGGAGCGACCGGGGCCAGCGCCGGCCCTCCCGGAACCAGGGTGCCGGCGGCAAGTGAGTCCACCACCGATCCAAGGTCGGCGATCGCCTGTGCGATCAGGATCTGGCCCTCTTGGACTTCGGACAGCCGCTGCAACACGTCGTGCCAAAGTTCGGCCGACGAAATCGCCATCGACTTGATCATGTCCGTCGTGGTGGGCTGTTCCACGCCGGGCCCGACGACCTGGCGAGCCGATTCTCCCTGCACGGTCAACGGCCTTTCCCCGTGAGTGGACGCGCCCCTGCCGGGAGCCGAAGCTCGGCGCTGTCCGATCCTCCTGTCACGCAGAGGTATCGGCCGGAATCGATGGAACCTGAAGGAGCCCAGGGGAGGCCGGGCCACGCTCCCGGGCGGGGTGGGACAGGCCCGGAGGTCAGGCCCGGGCGGCGCTCCGCAACTCGTCCAACGAGAGCTCGCCGGTGGCTTCGCCTCCGCACTGGGTGCAGTGCTCCACGTGCCGCCAGGAGCGCAACAGGCGTGTGCCTTCCGCGTTCAACAAGACGACGAAGGACTCCGATATCGGATCGATGTCGAGCCCGAAGTACGGCCGCCACCCGGTGGAGGCGGGGTGGCTGTCGAGATCGAGGCCCTTCAACACCCGCCGGAAGCGCATGCGCTCCGTGTCGAACAGCCAGGTGCTGTGACAGGACTCGAGGACGAACGGTTCCATGACCCCGATCATTGCCCGAAATGACCCCTGCCGACACCGAATGGCGCGTTGCGATTCCGTGACGATCGTGGGGGCCCTCAGACGCGATCCCACCAGCCGTTCTCCTTGGGTTGCGGGCGTCCTCCTTGCCGGCTTCACCGGCCGGGCCCGGACCAGGGATTCTGGTTCGGCCGGCCACAAAAAGCACTCAAATCGCCACCCAAAGGGTGAAGTCCGAGACCAGCGACGTCGATGGAATTGCCCATGAGGCGCGAGGATCTCGACCGGCTCCTGCACGTCCTAACGGATCTCGACGGTTCGGACCTGCACATCAAGGCCGGAGCCAAGCCCCGTGTCCGGGTCGACGGGTCGTTGCAGATCCTCGAGGACGAGGCGGTGCTGACCGCCGACGACACCCGGCAGGTGGCCGACGCCATCATGCCCTCGAACCTCATCGACACCTTCGAGACCCGCCACGAGGCGGACTTCGCCTACAGCGTCTCCGGCCTCGGCCGGTTCCGGGTCAACGCCTTCTTCCAGCGGTCGTCGGTCGCGCTGGCCATGCGGCGGGTCCGGACCAACGCGTCGACGGTGTCCGACCTGGGCCTGCCCGACGTGGTCCGTCGGCTGGCAGAAGAGCACCGGGGCCTGGTGCTGGTCACCGGGCCCACCGGCTCGGGGAAATCCACCACCCTGGCCGCCATGATCGCCCACATCAACCACACCCGGGCTTGCCACATCATCACCGTGGAGGACCCGGTGGAATACCTGCACGACGACGACCTCGCCGCCATCGAGCAACGCGAGGTGGGGTTCGACACCGATACCTTCACCAGCGCCATGCGGGTCATCCTGCGCCAGGACCCCGACGTCATCCTCATCGGCGAGATGCGGGACCCCGAGACCGTCTACACCGCTCTCACCGCGGCGGAGACCGGCCACCTTGTCTTCTCGACCCTGCACACCACCAACGCCACCGAGACGGTGAACCGCATCGTCGACTTCTTCCCGCCCCACCAGCAAGGCCAGATCCGGGTCAGCCTGGGTGCGGCGCTGAAGGGCACCATCTGTCAACGGCTGGTCCCGCGGGCCGACACCAAGGGCCGTATCCCGGCGGTGGAGGTCATGGTGGTCAACGGCCGGATCCAGCAGGCCATC
>DATGGF010000152.1:0-3806 GCA_035308625.1 Acidimicrobiales bacterium
CCCGAGCACGACCGTGGTGGCGGTGACGTCGTAGCGGAGGACGGGCAGCACGTCCCCCTTCGACACGTCACCCCACAAGCGCTGCGGTGCGTGGCTCATGACGCCTCGCCCGCCCGGCGGTAGCCGAAGCCGGTGTAGCTCTCGGTCGCCACCAGCTCGCCGCGCTGATTGCGGTACACCACCTCGATCACCCAGAAACGCCCCGTCCCCAGCTTCGTCGTCTTCTCGTCGCTCACGGACTCGAGCACCTGATGGGTCTGGAGCAGGTCGCCCGGCCGCACCGGCTCGTGGAAGACGATGGTGTTCTCGGTCATGACCGCCTCGGGCAGCCCCAACCGGTCCTTCAGGTCGAAATGGACCTGGAGCGGCAGCCGCGGCGCGGCGCGCCCCGGCGCCCAGTGATGCGGGCGGAACCACACCGACACCATGGTCGGGGGCGCAATGGGGCCGGCAGTGAGCTCGGCGGCCACCTCGTCGTCCCAAAAGAGCGGGTTGCCGTTCTCCACCGATGCGCACGTGGTCCAGACATAGCCCCGCTCCACGGGGAATTCGCCTGACTCGTGGTACTGCTCCACCCCGATCAGGGCGGTGACGTCGTCGGGGAGCGCGGTGGACGTGCTCATGCCACCACCCCCGCTTCCACCAGCTCGGCCACCCGGGCCGCGTCCACCCCGGCGGCGGTCAAGATCGCCGCCGAGTCGGTGCCGTCACCGGGGACAGCGACGGGAGTCGTTGCCGGGGGCATGCCGGCCAGCAGCGGCGCCAGCTGGGAGAAGCGGCCGTGGCCGGGGCGCTCGGCCTCCACCACCAGGCCGCGCTCGGTCACGGCCGGATCGGACACCACTTCGTCGATGTCGAGCACCGGCGCCACACAGGTATCGGCCCCGGCCAGCTCAGCCACCCAGGCGTCGCGATCCCGGCGGGCGAAGGCTTCGGCCAGCGCGTCGCGCAGCCGCGGCTGGGCGTCGTCGTCGTACTGCGATGCCGCCAGCTCCTCGCACCCGAGCGTGCGGCACAGGTTGGCGAAGAACTTGGGCTCGATGGCCCCCACCGCAACATGGCGACCGTCGGCGGTGCGGTAGGTGGCGTAGCAGGCGTAACGGCCCGACAACACATCGTGGCCGGGGCGCACCTTCGCCCCGGTGGCCAGGTTCTCCTCGGCAGCCAGCGACAACAACCACAGCACGCCGTCGGCCACCGACACATCGAGGTAGGCGCCCTCGCCCGTGGCCGCCCGGCGCACGAGCGCCGCGCACACAGCCAGCGCGGCGTGCATCCCGCCGGCGGCCGCGTCGGCCACGGTGGCGCCGGGCAACGGTGGCCGTCCGTCGGCGCCGGGCTCGCTCATGGCCAGGTAGCCGCCCACGGCCAGATAGTCGATGTCGTGGCCGGCCCATCCAGCCCGGGCGCCCTGCTGGCCGTAGCCGGAGGTCGAGACGTAGATGACGCCGAGGTTTCGGGCGCGCACGTCGCGGTACCCGATGCCGAGCCGCGCCACCACGCCGGGACGGAAGCTCTCCACCACCACGTCGGCGGTGGCCGCCAGGTCGAGGAAGGCGTCGCGGCCACGCTCGTCGCGGACGTCGAGCTGGACCCGGCGCGTGCCCCGTCCCGCGGCGTAGGCGAAGAACTGCGGCTGCACCGGCTCGGGGCCCCGGCCGGGAACAGGCCCGACCTTCACCACCGACGCGCCGTAGTCGGCGAGCAGGCGCGTGCAGCGCGCCGCGGGGCCAACGGTCGACAGGTCGAGCACGGTGACGCCCTGCAGCATCAGAAGTTCTTGGGCAGCCCGAGCTTGCGCCGGGCGATGATGTTCTTCTGGATCTCCGACGCGCCGCCCCCAATGGTGTCGATGACGGTGTAGCGGTAGGTCGACTCCGAACGACCTTCGAGCGGCGCGTCGGCGGTCTTCACCCGCAGCTGCGACCCGGGGCCGCAGATGTCCATGGAGGCGTTGGCCAGCCGCTTGGACAGCTCGGTGGCATACAGCTTGTACTCCGACGCCTCTACTGTCGGCGCCGCGCCACCCTTGGTCGAGGCGTTGACGAAGCGCAGTCCCAGCACCCGCGCCACCTCGGCTTGGGTGGCCAGCTGGGCGATGCGCTGGCGGACCACCGCGTCGTCGCGCAACGGCGCCCCGTCGCGGGTGGCGCCGGCCACGTACGAGCACAGCAGCTCGAGGCGCTGGGCGATGGGCGAGAACGTGAACATGGTGAAGCGCTCGAGGTCGAGCGCCTCGGAGATGTACTGGAAGCCGTGGTTGAGCTCGCCCACCACGTAGTCGTCGGACACCCACACGTCGTCGAGGTACACCTCGTTGGTGCGCTCGTCGCCCATCGTCCAGATGGGCTTGATCGTGATGCCGGGTTGGTCGAGCGGGACCAGGAACAGGGTGATGCCGAAGTGCTTGGCCGCGTCGGGGTCGGTGCGGGCGCCCACCCAGTACCACTCGGCGAAGTGGGCCGACGTGGTCCACGTCTTCTGGCCGTTGAGACGCCAGCCGTCGCCGTCGCGGGTGGCCTTCAATTGCATGGAGGCGGCGTCGGAGCCGGCGTTGGGCTCGGAGTAGCCGACGGCGAACTCCACCTCGTTGCGCAGGATCTTGGGCAGGAACTCCTGCTTCAGGCGCTCGTTCCCGTGCCGGATGATCGTCTTGCCGACGATCCCCACGCCCTTGCCGATCTGGGGGCCGCCCCGGCGGGCCAGGGACTCGTTGAGGAGGTACTCGTAGACCCCGTCGCCCTCCTTGCCGCCGTACTCCTTGGGCCAGGTGATGCCCAGCCAACCCTGGCGCCCCATCTCGGCCATGAAGGCCCGGCGCTTGGGGGTGTCGACGATCTGGGCCATGTTCTCCCTGGTCACGTCGAAGACATCGGGGTCGTCGTGCTCGTCGAGGAACTTCTCGACCTCCTCGACGAAGGCGAGCTGTTCGGGTGAGAACTCGAAGTCCATGCTCGGGGGCCCTCCCAGCGGCCGGACCGGCCCACCGGGCCCGGCCAGTTCTGACAGACCGTCAGATATTAGTGGGCCGGGTGGCTAGCATGTCGGGCCATGAGAGGCATCGTCACCGCCGCCGGCTACGTCCCCTACCGCCGACTGCGGCGCTCGGCGGTGCCCGAGCTGCTGGGCACCGGCGGGGGCAAGGGCACCCGATCGGTCGCCTCGCACGACGAGGACACCACCACCATGGGCTTGGAGGCGGCCCGCCTGGCCCTGGCCGGCGCGCCCGCCGCCGCGCCGGGGGCGCTGTGGTTCACCACCCCGACGCCGGCCTACCAGGACAAGACCAACGCCACCGCCATCCACGCTGCGCTGCGCCTGCCGTCGGAGGTGGCGGCCTTCGACTTCGGCGGCGGCCTGCGCTCGACGATCGGCGCCCTGAGCGCGGCGCTGGCCGGGGCGGGCACCACGCTCGTCGTCACCGCCGATCTGCGCGACGGCCTGCCCGGGGGATCCGACGAGTCGTTCGGGGGCGACGCCGGGGCGGCGTTGCTGGTGGGCGACGACGGGCCCGGCGCCCCGGTCATCGCCGAACTGCTGGGCGCGGCCTCGGCCACCGACGAATTCACCGACCGCTGGCGTACGCCCGGCGAACGACGGTCGAAGATATGGGAGGAGCGCTTCGGCGAGACGCGCTACCTGCCGCTCGGTCGTGACGCCTGGAACCGGGCGCTCAAGGCCGCCGGCCTCGAAGCCGCCGCCGTCGACCGGGTCATCGTGACCTCGATGCACGGCCGGGCGGCCAAGGCGCTCGCCCCCAAGCTCGGCACCGCGGCCGAAGCCGTGGTCGACGACCTGGCCTCGAG
>DATGGF010000153.1:0-5239 GCA_035308625.1 Acidimicrobiales bacterium
CGACTCGCCCGCCGATGTCCAACGCCGGCCGGCCACCGCGATACGTGTGCAGACGCCGTTCCAGTTCCACCGTCTCCCGGGCCGCGATCTCGTCGATGGCCTCTTCGGGCACCTCGAGCCGGGCCACCAACGGGTCGTTCATGACCCGGACACCGCCCTCACCGATGGCACCGAGTGCCAATTCGGGCTGCAGTGGGTAGCCGAGCTTGCGCACCAGCAGGACGTCGAGGGGAGCTTCGAGGAGGCGGGCGACTTCGGCGGCCACGACGACGCCACCCCGGGCCAGGCCCAGCACCACCGGGCGCCCCAGGTCGAGCGACTGCAGCGCCACGCCCAGCACGTGCCCGGCATCGCGTCGATCGGCGAACGGCACGCGCCGGCTAGCGCCCGCGCCCGACGTCGACGCCGCGAGAGAGCCGACGCGCCCACCACCCGGGGTCACGCGCGTGCGCGTGGAAATGGTCGGGGATCTGTCGCATCACCGAGTCCACCGACCAGGTACCGGGACCGAG
The DNA here is from genome assembly GCA_035308625.1 of Acidimicrobiales bacterium. Taxonomy (GTDB): domain Bacteria; phylum Actinomycetota; class Acidimicrobiia; order Acidimicrobiales; family UBA8190; genus DATGGF01. The sequence continues at coordinate 513 of DATGGF010000153.1, forward strand.
CACGACGTCGGCCACTCTGCCCAGCTCGGCCAGCATGTGGTCGAGGGCGTCGGTCGGCGGGCCGACGGCGTGCTCGCGCCATACCACCATCGGGACCGCGCAGATCTCACAGTCGGCGATCCAGCAGACGTCGTCCTCGTGGTACCAGGTGGTCAAGCGCGCGGCTTCGCAGAGCTCGCATGTTCGGCCGGCGGGCACCGGTGGCAAGCGTGGTCTACCGGCTGTACAGGGTGACGCTCGTGCCTTGCGGCACGGTGGCCCCCTCGGGTGGGTTGCTGTCGAACACCGTCCCGCCGAGCGGCCCCTGGTCGTTCCCCGGCACCAGCCCCGCATTCTGCAGCATGGTGATGGCCTGGGCCACGCTGTGGCCCCAGATGTTGGGCACCACCACCGGTGGCGGCCCTTGGGAGATCTGCACGGCGACGCTCGAACCTTCGGGGACCTGTCCCTTCGGATTCCAGTCGACGACCTGCCCGGTGGGGACGGTCGTGCTGTAGGTATTGGCGCAATGGGCCACCAGGCCGACGCCCTGCAACGCGGTGGTGGCGCCGTCACAGGTGGCACCGGTGAGCGAAGGAATCGTCTCCATCGGTGGGCCCGACGACACGGTGACGTGGACGACGGATCCCAGGGTGGCCTGTGCCTTGGGGCTCCAGTCGATCACCGATCCCTTGGCCACTGACGTCGACGCCTGATGAGTGCAATCGGTTTGCAGGTGAGCCGGTTGCAGCAGGGCCGTCACCGCGGCGCAGTCACCGGTGACCGACGACAGCGAGGGGACGGGCACGGGCGGGGGGCCTGACGAGAGCACGACCCGGACCGTCGCCCCCTCCTTGAGGGGTGTCCCGGCGCCGGGGATCTCACGCACGATGTCGCCGGTCGGGACTGACAACGAGAATCGGTGACCGACCACCTGGAGCTTCAAGTGGTCACGGTGCAACGCGGCGGTGGCCGCCGACGGGCTCTGGCCGGTGATGGCGGGGAGACGGTGGCTGGGCACCAGCACCTGGCTGCGCGCCAGGCCGAAGGCGGCACCGCCGGCCACCGCGGCGATGATGAGCGCCACCAGGGCCACCCGCCACGCGGTCCGATGGGCCCGGAAGGTCGAGGGCCGGCCGCGCCCTCTCCCGCGGCCCCTCGCCCCAGGCAGACGACCGCCCCTGTGGGGCTGGTCGTCGGAAACGCCTACCGCACTGGCGAAGGCGAGGACGTCCTCGCCATCCGTCTCGTCGTCCCAGAACACCGGAGGGCCACCGTGCTCGGTGACATCCGTCGGCGCACCACCACCACCACCACCAACACTTGCGCCGGTGCCCACGAGACCTGGCGCGCCGGCGGAGAACGCCGGGGCCAGGCTCGAGGCGACGCCGTACCCACCGGGGCCGACGAGCCGCAAGGGCTCGGGTGCGGGCAACGTCTCCGCCAGCGCACGCATCCGCGCCGCCAGCGCGGCGGCGTCGATGCGCTCGTCGCGTTCCGGCGAGGCGGCGGCGGCGAGCAACGCGGCCAACGGACCGAGCGCGTCGTGACCGGGAAGGCGGGCACCGATGCGGCCCATCAGCGTGGCCAGCGTGGTGTCCGCGGCAAAGGGCACGACGCCGGCAACGGCCTCGTAGAGGACGAGCGCCAACGCGTAGACATCTGCTCTGCCGTCGACCTGCTGCCCTTGCGCCTGCTCGGGTGCGGCGTAGCGCGCTGTGCCCACAGTGGCCCCGGCCGGTTCGGTGTACGCCGCTTCGGCCAGCGCCCGAGCCAATCCGAAGTCGGCGATGCGGAGCCTGCCCTCCTCACCGAAGAGCAGATTGGCGGGCTTCACGTCTCGGTGGACGAAGCCACGCGCATGGGCGAAGGCGAGTCCGTCGGCCGCTTCCGCTCCGACGGCCAAGGCCTGAGGGAGCGACAATCGCTGCCCGCTGTCGAGAAGGTCACGTAGCGATCCGCCCCCGACGAACTCGAGCACGAGGAACGGGCCCCGGCCGTCCTCACCCCAGTCGTAGACGGCCAGGATGTTGGGATGGCCGAGCGAGGCCGCCGCCTGCGCCTCAGCCCGAAAGCGGCGCAGGAAGGCTCCGTCGCCGGTCAAGCTGGGATGGAGGACCTTGATGGCGACGCGTCGCTGGAGGGTGACGTCCCAGGCCGCGAACACGTGCGCGGACGCGCCGCTGCCGAGCGGCGACTCGATGCGGTACCGGCCAGCGAGAACGCGCCCGATGGAGTCGGTGATGGTTGCCATGCGCCCTGTCCAGGCTACCGATGCAGGCGCGCCGGCCGGTGGACGGGCTACCAGGGACGATGAGCCGCCATGGGGGATGCGGGGTCAGGGTGCGGGGATCTCCCCCGTGGCCAGCAGCTGGTCGAACCGGGCGCCGTCGACGACGGGGACGGCGAGCTCCTCGGCCTTGCGCAGTTTTGCCGTCCCGGGCTCGGTGCCGACCACCACGGCGAAGGTCTTGGCCGACACGCTGCCGGGCGACTTGCCTCCACGAACGGTGATGGCCTCTTCGGCCTCCTCGCGGGAGTAGCCGGGGAGCGTGCCGGTCACCACGACGGACTTGCCGGCCAGGGTCGCGGCGACCGCGACGTCCCCGGACGCGGCACCGCCCGAAGACACCGATTCGGCCGCCGGCTCGGTGAGGGCCAGCCCGGCGGCCTGGAGTTTGGCCAGCACTTCCCGGTTCGCCGGCGAGGCCAGAAACTCGCCGACGCTGTCGGCGATGACCGGTCCGATCCCCTCGACCGCGGCCAGCGCGTCGACACCGGCGGCGAGCAGGGCGTCGAGTGTGCCGAACGCCCGGGCCAGGGCCCGGGCCCCGGTCGGGCCGAGATGGCGTACCCCCAGCGCCACGAGCACACGAGACAGAGGGCGCTCCTTCGAGGCCTCGACACCACGGAGCAGGTTGTCGGCCGACAGGTCGGCCATGCGCTCGAGCGCCACCAGGCGCTCCCGGTCGATGGAGTAGATGTCGCCGGGGTCGGACAGCAAGCCTGCCTCCACCAGCTGTACCACGCGCTTCTCGCCGAGGCCCTCGATGTCCATGGCCCCGCGGGATGCGAAGTGCACGATCCGCTGCACGCGCTGGGCGGGACAGTCGATGTTGGTGCAGAAGGTGTCACTCTCGCCGGGGAGCCGGACAAGCGGCCCGCCGCAACTCGGACAGGTGGTGGGGAACCGCCAGGGCCGGGACCGGGCGGGGCGGTCCGAGAGAACGGGCCCGACCACCTCGGGGATGACATCCCCGGCCTTGCGCACGATGACGGTGTCACCCGGCCGCACGTCCTTGAGCCGGACCTGGTCCTCGTTGTGCAGCGTGGCCAGGCCGACGGTCGACCCACCCACGAACACGGGATCGAGCTGGGCGAACGGCGTGGCCCGTCCGGTGCGACCGATCGAGACGTGGATGCCGAGCAATTTCGTGCTGCGCTCCTCGGGGGGGAATTTGAAGGCGACCGCCCAGCGGGGTGCATGCGACGTCGCCCCGAGACGGCGCTGGAGCTCGAGGTCGTCGACCTTCACCACCACGCCATCGATCTCGTAGTCGAGGTCGTGGCGGTGCTCCCGCCATCGAGCGCAGAAGGAGTACACCTCGTCGATCCCGTGCACGACCGTGATCTCCGGATTGACGGGGAGACCGCACCGGCGCAGCAGCTCAAGTGCGTCACTGTGCCGGCCGAGTGACGGGCCTCCCTGCAGTGCGCCCACCTGGTAGGCCCACATGGACAGGTCGCGCCCGGCGGTGATCTTCGGGTCCTTCTGCCGCAGCGAGCCGGCCGCCGAATTGCGCGGGTTGGCGAACGTCTTGAGCCCGAGCTCGAGTTGTCGCCGGTTCAGCTCGTCGAAAGAGCTGACCGGCATATACACCTCTCCGCGTGCCTCGATCACGGCCGGGACGGGGCCCGAGCCTTTGGGCCACCGCAGGCGCTCGGGCACCGCGGCGATGGTGGCGACATTGAGCGTGACGTCCTCCCCGGTAACCCCGTCTCCACGGGTGGCCGCCCGCACGAATCGCCCGTCCTCGTAGGTGAGGGACATGGCCAATCCGTCGATCTTGAGCTCGCAGACGAAGTCCGCGCCGAGCGCCTCAGGGGCCACCCTGGCGATGCGATCGGCCCAGGCGCGGAGCTCGTCGACGTCCATGGCGTTGTCCAGGCTCATCATGGGCACGAGGTGGCGGGCCGGGGCGAAGAGAGTCGTGGCCGCGCCGGCCACCCTTTGGGTGGGGGAATCGGCGGTCACCAGCTCCGGATGGCGCTCCTCGATCTGGCGCAACTCGCGGACAAGGGCGTCGTAATCGGCGTCGGCGACCTCGGGGGTGTCCTGCTCGTAATACAGCCGGTCGTGGTACGCGATCTTCGCCCGCAGCTCCTCGACCCGTTCGGCGGCGTCGTCGGCCATTTCCCGAGCGTACCGAGGGGGTGTCGGGCCGAGGGGGTGTCGGGCCGAGGGGGTGTCGGGCCAGGGGGTGTCAGGCCGCCACAGCCGAACCTAGGACCACCTCTGGATCACCGGGGTCGTAGAAGGCGAGGGTCTGGCCCGGTGCCACCAGGCGCTGGGGCTCCGCGAAGTCGATTCGGTCACGGTGGACGCGCCCGGGGAACGCGCCTCCGTGGGCGCTCGACTGGGCGAGCACGGGCGTGCCTTCGGCCGGTGCACCGTCCACCCATGTCCACCCGGTCAAGGACACGGATGCCGCACGTGCGTCCGCAGCCTCTCCGACGACCACCCGACG
>DATGGF010000154.1:0-9124 GCA_035308625.1 Acidimicrobiales bacterium
CCTTCGACGGAGCCAAGGTGGTGCTCGAGTGCCACGGCGTGGTCAAGACCTTCGGTGGGATCACCGCCGTCGATCACGTCGACCTGGAAGTGCGGCGAGGAGAGATCGTCGGCCTGATCGGTCACAACGGGGCGGGCAAGACCACCCTGATGGACTGCATCTCGGGATTCCTGCCCGTCGCCCAGGGCCGCATCGTGCTGCGCGGCGTCGACGTGACCGACTGGACCCCGACCGAACGGGCCTGGGGCGCGCTGGGGCGGTCGTTCCAGGACGCGTTGCTGTTCCCGTCGCTCACGGTGGCCGAGACGATCGCCGTCGCCCGCGAGCGCCACTTGCAGAGCCGCGACATGTTCGCCGCCGCCCTGCAGCTGCCCGCGTCCTACGAGTCGGAGCTGGCCGTCGAAGCCGAGGTGGACCGGCTCATCGAGCTGATGGGACTGGGCGCCTACCGGGAGAAGCTCACCGGTGAGCTCTCGACCGGCACGCGTCGCATCGTCGACCTCGCCTGCATCATGGCCCAGGACCCCGAGGTGCTCCTGCTCGACGAGCCGTCGGGCGGTATCGCCCAGAAGGAGACCGAGGCCCTCGGTCCCCTGCTGCGGCGGGTGCGCGAACAGGCGGGCTGTTCGATCCTCATCATCGAGCACGACATGCCCATGCTGGGCGGGCTGTGCGACCGGTTGGTAGCCCTGGAGCTCGGGGCCGTCATCGCCGAGGGCACCCCGGACGAGGTCCTCTCCCACGCGGCGGTGATCGCCTCGTACCTCGGCACCGACGACACCGCCATCGCCCGCTCCGGCGCCCGGGCTGTCGTCGGCGGAGCCTGAGCCGTCCCCGAAGGGGCCGGAAACAGCTCTCACCTGGCTCGTTCTCACCGACACAAGCGACCTTCGGCGCTTCGCCGCGGACCTTCGGCCCTGACTGGTCGCACCCCCGCGGGCGCATGGTGGACACAAGAGCCCTCGCCAAGCGAGGGGGCTCGAAGGGAGCGAAGCCATGCGACGCAAGACATTCGACATGATCCTCACGGCGGGCGGCGCCATGCTCACTGTCGTGCTCCTCGCAGCCGGCGCGCTGGGCCTGTGGGGCCACAGCTACGCCACTTCGAACGTGCACGACCAGCTGGCCATGCAGCAGATCACGTTCCCCGCGCTGGGGAGCCAGGCACTGGCCAGCCCGAAGATTGGGCCGTACCTCAACAAGTACGCCGGGCAGCAGCTGCTCACCGGCCCACAAGCTGAGGCCTACGCCGATCACTTCATCGCCGTGCACCTGAGCGAGATGCCCTACAACGGGGTGTACGCCACAGCCAGCGCGGCGGCCATGGCCGACCCGAAGAACACGCAGCTGGCCGGCACGGTGAACACCATCTTCAAGGGAACGACGCTGCGAGGGCTGCTGCTCGAGGCCTACGCCTTCTGGACGATCGGCCAGGTGGCGTTGGTGGGAGCCATCGTCGCCTTCATCCTGGCGGCGGCGATGCTGATCCTGACTGCGCTCGGGGTCTGGCACTTCCGCCGGACGACCGAGGACACGGAGTTCCCGAAGTCGCTCCACCACGAGGAGAGGGTGCCTGTCGGAGTGTGAAGTATCGGCTCCATCCCCTTGCGGGATACACCACCGCACCCGGCCCGCTGGGGCCGGGTGCGGTCGCGTGCAGACGGACCGCGTACTTCGCTACCCCGGCGGCGGCTCGGCCTGGCCCTGGCCCCGTGTGGGATAACGCGGGTCGATCTCGCCCAGGGCATGGAGCAGGATCTCCCCCACCGCCCAGTTTCGGTACCACTTGTGGTCGGCGGGGATGACGAACCATGGCGTGTCGGCGACCGACGTCCGGGTGAGCACCTCCTCATAGGTCTGTTGGTAGCGCTCCCACGAGTCCCGTTCGACCAGGTCCGTGGCCGACATCTTCCAGCGCTTGTCAGGCCGCTCCAGCCGGTCGGCCAGGCGCCGGCCCTGCTCCTCGAACGAGATGTGCAGGAAGAGCTTCACCACGAGCGTGCCGGCTGACGCCAGAAGTCGCTCGAAGGCGATGATGTGGTCGTAGCGCGGCCGCACGACATCATCGGGCAGGAGCCGGTGCACCCGGGGGACGATGACGTCCTCGTAGTGCGATCGGTTGAAGATGCCGATCTCGCCGGCGGCGGGCACATGCTCGTGGACCCGCCACAGGAAGTCGTGGGCCCGCTCGAGCGGTGTCGGCTCCTTGAACGCGGCCACCCGCACGCCCTGAGGGTTGACACCCCGGAAGACGTGCTTGATCGTCCCGTCCTTGCCCGCCGCGTCGATGCCCTGGAGCACCACCAGGACCGACCGCCGGGCCTCGGCCCACAGCCGGTCCTGCAGGCCGGCGAGGTCCTTGACCTGCGTCTCGGTGGACAGCTCGGTGGCGGCGCGGTCGCCGGGGGCGCCGGCCGTGGACGCCGGGTCGCGCCGGGCCAGCCCGGCGTCGTGTCCCGGCTTCACCCGCCAGCGCTCGAGGTGGGCTGTCGGCGCCCGGTCGGCCACGGTCAACCGCCGAGTTGGGCCCGCAGCTCGTCGAGGCCACGGCGCAGTTCGGCCACCTCGGCGCGCAGGTGCGCGAGCTGCTGGGACAGGTCCTCGGCCGGCGGACGCTCGAGCCGGGCGGGCGGGCTCTCGGGAAGTCGTGACGGGCCGCTGTGGTGGTGGACCGGCTCGGGCGCGGCCGAGCCGTCGACCCCGCCCTCGCCCATCGTGTGGGCGTAGCGGTCCTCTTTGTGCCCGGGACGACGAGGCAGTCGCGCCACGAGCGGATCGTGGCGGTCGGCCAGGGCGCGGAGCTCGGCTTCGATCTCGGCCAAGTCGGAGAAGTCGGCCATGCGCTCGGTCCGAGCCCGCAATTCGCCGGGGGTCTGGGCCCCGCGCAGGACCAGCACGGCGAGCAGCGCGAGCTGGCGCTCGTCGAGGCCCAGCACGTCATCGAGCTCGTGGCGGTAGCGCAGGGCCGACCGGCCGTGCGACGGGTGCACGAACCGGGCCAGTCCCCGCCCCTTGGCCGCCGTCACCGCCTCCTCGACCGTGGCGTCCCCGTAGTGCACAACGGGATCGCGGTTCGAAGTCTGGTTGCACGCCAGCACGAGGGCATTGAGGGTGAGCGGGTACTGCTGGGGCGTGGTGAGCTGCTTCTCGACGAGGCATCCGAGCACCCGCAGCTCTTCGGGCGTGAGTTCCACGGCTCGAGCATACGGTGCAGGAATAACCTGTGGCCGAGGGTTGTTCGCCGTTTCGGGGTACGCAACGCAGGTCATAGGAGGCGCACATGGAGATCAAGGACCTGGGCCACGTGGTGTTGTACGTGCGCAACCTCGAGCGTTCGATCGCCTTCTACCGCGACGTGCTCGGGTTCCGCCCGATCGTGCCCGACGGCGGTGACCTGGGCTTCCCGGTCGCCGCGTTCTCGTCGGCCTCGGGAAGGACGCACCACGAGCTGCTCCTCATCGAGGTGGGCGAAGACGCGCAGGCGCAGCCGTCGGGACGTCATCTCGGGCTCTACCACTTCGGCTTGAAGGTGGGCGACAGCGACGACGAGCTGCGCGAGGCCCGGGACCGTCTGCAGGAAGCCGGCGTCACCGTCACCGGCGCCAGCGACCACACCGTGACCCACAGCCTCTACATCCTCGACCCCGACGGCAACGAGATCGAGCTGTACATCGACGTCCCCGGGGTGGACTGGGCCTCGGACCCGGCCCTGATCGCCAGCCCCATCAAGCCGCTGCGGCTCTGACTTTCGGTTTCATCCCTCCACGGCCAGGAGGTTCCACCGACCGGGCACGCCTTTGAGCTCGTGCTCGCCGTGGTCGACGAAACGGATCTCGGACCCGGCCACCAGGTCCTTGACCGTCCGGGACACCAGCACTTCGCCGGGCCGGGCGTGAGCGGACACGCGTTGGCCGATGTGGACGGCGATCCCGGCGACGTCATCGCCGACGAGCTCCACCTCACCGGTGTGCAACCCGGCGCGTACCTCTATCTCCAAGGGCGGCATCGCCGCCCGGATAGCGCAAGCGCAGCGGATGGCCCGGGCCGGGCCGTCGAAAGTGGCCAGAAAGCCGTCGCCGGTCGTCTTGACCTCACGGCCGGAGAATTCGGCCAGTCGCCGCCGCACGATGGAGTCGTGCTCGTCGAGGACGCGGCGCCACCGGCGGTCACCCAGGCGGGCGGCATGCGCGGTCGACTCCACGATATCGGTGAAGAGGACAGTGGCGAGCACCCGGTCCGGCTCGCCCACCGGCCGTGCGCCGGTGAGGAACTCCTCGATCTCGTCGGCCAAGATGTCCACGTCTCCCAGTCCGAGAAGATGATCACCCGGTTGCTCGAAGTACTTGGCGCCGGCGATGTGCTGGGCCAGATACCGGCTGGCTTCCACCGGGATGGCGCCGTCGTCGAGGCGCGCCGTGACCAGGGTGGGCACGTTGATGCTCGACAGCACGGGGCGCACGTCGATCCCACTGGCGGTGTCGATCAGGGACTCGAACCCACTGGGGCTGGCCGACAACCGCTCCCAGCGACCCATGACCTCCTGGGCCCAGGACTGATCGGCGACCGAGCGCCCGAACACCGAAAGGGTCAGGCCCTCACCCCAGTGCTCCTCGGCCACCCGCCGGCCCAGTTCCAGGTTCTGCTCGAGCAGGGCACCGCACGGGAAGTCGTCGTCGCGGGTGAAGCGGGGGCTCGTCATGGCGAGCACCAGCGCCTCGGTCCGCTCGGGATAGGTGGCCGCAAAGAGCATGCACATCGAGCCACCGTCGGAGTACCCCACCAGTGACGCCCGCTCCGATCCCACCGCGTCCATCACCGCGCGCAGGTCGTCGATCCTCTCCTCGAGGTCGGGACTGCCCACGTCGCGGTCGGAGAGCCCGGTCCCCCGCTTGTCGAACAGGACCAGGCGGCTGAACGACCCGAGCCGGGTGAAGAACTTGGTGAGGATCCGGTCCTCCCAGATGAGGTCGAGATGGGAGAGCACTCCCGGCGCGAAGACGACGTCGCGGGGCCCGTCGCCCACCACTTGATAGGCGATGCGCACGTTGCCGCTGCGGGCGTAGTGCGTGCGGGGCGGGGTGGTCGGGCTCACAGGCCCTCATTGTGCCAAGCAATGGCCCGTGCAACTCGACCCGGCCTCGGGGACTTCGGATACCGGGTTCGAACGGCCCCCCTGCTTTAGGCTGGCGGCGAACTCAGAACAGGGGGTGCGTGGGGTGGCGAAGTTCGATCCCAAACGGCTGTCGCGTATGGACTGGATCATCGTGGGGGCAGCGGGCCTGGCGCTCATCAGTCTGTTCCTGCCCTGGTACGGCGCCAGCACGTCGGCGACGACGCTCGGCATCAGCGTCAGCAGCTCGGTCAGTGGCTTCAGCACCGGCTACGGCTGGATCGGTGGCCTGCTCATCGTGGCCGCCGGTGTCTACCTGGTCCTCCAGCGTTCGCAGGCCGACCTCTCGTCGATCAAGGCGGGGCCCGCCACGGTCGTCATGGGGGCGTCGGTGATCGGCACCGTGATGGTGCTCCTGCGGTGGATCTCGCTCCCTCGCGGCCACGGCGGCATCGGCGGTCTGACCTCGTACAGCTACGGCCCCCGGGTCGGCCTGGTGCTCACCCTCATCGTCGGGATCGTCCAGGCCGTGTCGGCGTTGTCGCTCTTCCGCGCCTCGGGCGAGAAGCTGCCCTGGTCGCAGTAGCCGGCCGCCCTGCCGGGCAGCACCGGAGGTGGCCGTTGTTGTGGGCACGGTTCGGGACCTTCGACCCGTGCGGCACTGGGTATTGCCCCTCGTAGGTTGTTGAGGACGCCGATCCACGGAAGCGTCCGGGGGGCCCATCCGGCGACTGGGGTGTACGTCCCGGGTGGCACCAATGCAGGGGGTCGAACCGGGGCACCGAAAGCAGGTGCCCCGGTTCGCGTCCGGGCCCGATGCGCTTGCCCGAGCCAAGGTAAACGAATCGTGAACGAAAGGTGAACGTTCGGTAAACTCCCGGGATGGACCCTGAGTCGCTGGCCTGGGGATGGCATCCCGATCCCTTCGGGCTCCATGAGGAGCGCTACATCTCGGTCGACGGCGAGCCCACACCACTGGTGCGTGATGCCGGCCGGGAGTCCTACGACGGACCACCGAGGATCCCCCAACAAGCCATGTAGTCGCCGAGGCCGCGGTGCCAGACTGCGGCGACACCTGCGAAGGGAGCGACGTGGCTGATCCCGGCGGCCGAAAGCCGTATCTCTTGAAGCCCGGCGAAGGTGCGTCGGTGTGGTCGCTCGGCGGCCGGTTCACCGCCAAGCTGACCGCAGCGGAGGCCGAGGAACGTTTCGCGCTGGTCGAGGCCCTGGCCTTCCAGTCCACCGAGCCCCCGCTGCACGTGCACCATCGTGAGGACGAGGCCTGGTACGTGCTCGACGGGAAGATGACGGTCTACGTCGGCGACGAGGTGCTCGAAGCCACCGCCGGGTGCTTCGTGTTCGCCCCGAAAGGCATCCCCCACACCTTCACGGTGGATGTCGAACCCACCCGGGTGCTCGTCTTCGCCTCGCCGGCGGGGTTCGAGCATTTCGCCCTGGAGTTGGGCCACCCGGCCACCAGCGACGTCCCGCCCGCTGATCTTGCCGTGCCTCCCCCCGACGTGCTCGGCCCGGTGGCCGAGCGCTACGGGATCGAGGTCGTCGGTCCCCCTCGTCGCGCCCACTGAGCACGACCGCGGCGGTGCCCCCAGCTCGCTCGCCGGGAGGGTCTCCCGCCCGAGAGGCACAGCACGAACAGCGGGTGACACCGCTCGAGCTGTTCCTCGACCTCGTCTTCGTGTTCGCCATCACGCAGGTGACCAGTCTGCTGTCGGCTCGCCCCACCTGGACCGGCCTGCTCCAGGCTCTGCTGCTCTTGAGCGTCCTGTGGTGGGCCTGGTCCGGCTACGCCTGGCTCACCAACAACCTCGATCCCGAGGAGGGATGGGTCCGGCTCGGGGTGTTGGCCGCCATCGCCACCATGCTCGTCATGTCGCTGGCCGCGCCCCGGGCCTTCGGCCATGACGGCATCGTCTTCGGCGTGGCCTATTCCGTGGTCCGGGTCCTCCACCTGGTGCTGTTCGTGGTGGCCAGTCACGACGACCGTGACTTCCGCCATGCCGTGCTCCGGGTCGTGCCGAGCGGACTCATCGGGTCGGGGCTGCTCATCGGCGCCGGTTACCTGCACGGTGGCCCGCAGCTGACGCTGTGGGCCCTGTCCGCCAGCGTGAGCTACTCGAGTGTCCTCGTCGGTCACGTGCGCGGTTGGCGCATCTCGCCCGCCCACTTCGCCGAGCGCTTCGGGCAGATCATCCTGATTGCCCTGGGCGAGTCGGTGGTGGCCATCGGCATCGGCGCCCGCCGACTCCCTCTCGACGCCAAGGTGTTGGGTGCGGCCTTGCTGGGGATGACGGTGATCGCCTGTCTGTGGTGGTCGTACTTCGACTGGGTCGTCTATGTCGGCCAGATCAGGCTGGCCGAGGCCACCGGGGACCGGCGCGCGGCGCTGGCCCGCGACGCGTACTCGTACCTCCACATGCCGATGGTCGCCGGCATCGTGCTCTTCGCCTTCGGGCTCAAGTCGGCGTTGCCCGACGCCACCCGCACCATGCCGATCGTGCCGGTCATCGGCCTCGTGGGTGGCATCGCCATCTACTTCGCCGCCCACGTCGCCGTGCGAGTGCGCATCGGCGGCGGCTTCGGGCGGGGCCGTCCGGTGGCGGCCCTGGCTCTGTTGGCGCTGCTCCCGGCGGCCCTGCACCTTCCGGGCCTGGCCGCGCTCGGGTTGGTGGCAGCGGTGTCGGTGGGGCTCATCGCCTACGAGGTGCTCCGCCACCGCGAGTCGCGCGCGCTCATCCGGAGCCGGCGGTCCGCGCTGAGCACCGATGACATCCTCGAGGCGGCGCGAGCCGAAGAGCGCTAAGCGAAGAGCGCTAGGCGAAGACCTCGTCCAGCAGGCCGACCATGGCCTGCCACGAGCGCTTGTCAGCCGTCTCGTCGTACTGATTGTGGGGTTGTCCGGCCATGTGCGCCCACGGGTGGGTGAAGCTGTGCACGGCGCCCCCGTAGAGGTTCATCTGCCAGTCGACGCCCCCGGCGCGCATCTCGTCCTCGAAAGCGCTGCGCTGCTCAGGCGGGATGAGGGGGTCCTCGGTCCCTACGCACATGAGGACCTTTCCCTTGATGTTGCGGGCATCCTCTGGCCGAGAGGTGCCCAGCCCGGGGTGGAAGCCGACCACGGCCTTGAGATCGACTCCGGCGCGGGCCAGCTCCAGGACCAGGGTCCCCCCGAAGCAGTAGCCCACAGCCGCCACTCTGGACGTGTCGACGCGCGGATCCGCCAGGAGCACGTCGAGGCCGGCCCGGCCAACCGTGCGCAGGCGATCCAAGTCGGAGGCGAGCTCGATGATCCTCAACATCACGATGTCCTGGTCGAGCGACACCTCGCCACCACCCCGGTAGTCCAGAGCGAAGGCCACATACCCCATGTCGGCGAACACGCCCGCCCGGTCGCGCTGGTAGTCGTCCAGGCCGGGGCCCTCGTGCGCGATGAGGATGCCGGGACGCTTATCCGTGCCGTCGGGAAGGGCCAGCCGGCCGATCATGGTCCGGTCGTCGGATTGGTAGGACACGTCCCTGGCCGTCGGCACCCGGTGAGTATGGCCCACGCGGGCGTGATCCAGCCCGCGTGGGAAGGCCGTCACCGCCGGTGAGCATGACTTTGGTCCCTAGGCGCAGACGGCAGATGCGCGCTTTTCTTCATCGTGCCGGGTGAGAACACCATGGGATGCAGCGGCACGACGGCCGATGCGTTGCCACCATCTCACTCGGCGCTCCGGTATCCCCCCGGAAACCGACGGTCGGGTGCAGGGAGTCCCCCCTCCCTCGCCCCACCTCGGTGCCAACTTGGAGGTATCGCGCGCCGCCGCCTGACCAGAGCCTTCGTTATCTCAATCCGAGCAGGTGGTACACGAGGAACGCGGGCCATACCACAGCCTTCATCACGGCCACGAGCACCAGCCAGAACGTCCCCGAGTGCGTGTGGATGTAGTACACGAGGGCCCCGATGAAGCCGAGGAACCAGATGCCTCCGGCTCCCCCTGGCGGCCCGCCCTT
>DATGGF010000155.1:0-2074 GCA_035308625.1 Acidimicrobiales bacterium
AAATCAGCGAGAAGGCGGCCAGTCAGCTCGGAAAGGGGTTGGCCGACCAGCTGGGCCAGCGCGTTGTTGGCCAGCAGGATGGTGCCTTGGCCGTCCCAGATGAGTAGCGGTGGAAACTCGCATTGGGCAACCGCCTGCGACACCTCGGATGCACTGGCGCCGGCCACGAGTGGCTTGGGGCGCCTGATCGGGTTGACGTCCATTGGCGCTCCGCTCCGCGTCGCCTCGGTTTGGCCCTCGGATCCGGACCGTGCCCACCTTCGGGTCAGCCGTAGTGTGACACCGGCGACCCATCGTTGCCACAAACAGTCGTCTCGGCTGAGGGTGCTGCAACAAGCTGTGGCGAGGTCATCTGGTAGACGTTGGGCGTGGAGCACCTGGCCGAGCCTCTGGCTTCCATTCCCGGTGTGGTCGCGGTGACACTCGGAGGTTCGCGAGCGACGGGCCGGGCTCGTCCTGATTCGGATTGGGACTTCGGCTTGTACTACCGGGGCGATCTCGATGTCATGGCACTAGCCGGCTTGGGGTGGCACGGTCGCGTCTTCGCGCCGGGGGATTGGGGCCCGCTCGTCAACGGCGGGGCCTGGCTCGAGGTCGATGGCGCCCGCGTCGATCTCGTGTACCGCGATCTCGACGTGGTCGAGCACTGGACACGCGAGGCCGAAGCCGGCCGTTTCGAGATCCAGCGCGAAGTGGGGTACGTGGCCGGTCTGGCTACGTATGTGCTCATGGGCGAGCTGGCACTCGGCCGGGTGTTGGCTGGCACGCTTCCCCGGCCGGGGTTCCCCGAGGCACTACGCGCCAGTGCGCCGCCGGTGTGGTTCACGCTGGCGGCAGGTGCGCTCGTGATCGCCGGCGACCATGCCGCTCGGGACGATGCCACCGGCTGCCTGGCCAACCTGGGACAAGGTGTGCTGGCGACGGCCCAAGGGCGTCTGGCCGCAAGGTCCGAGTGGGCGCTCAACGAGAAGGGCATCGTGGAGCGGGCCGGTTTGGCACACCTGTCGCACCGGCTCCTTCGACCGGCCGATGGTCTCCGCGCCTTGGTGGCCGGCATCGTCAGCGACCTCGCCCTGCCGGAGACGGTATGGAGCGCCCGGTAGCCCCGGGCTCAACCCATCGTCTTGGAGCCGTCCAGCGCTTCGCGGATGATGTCGGCGTGCCCGGAGTGATGAGCGGTCTCGGCGATGACGTGCAGCAGCACGCCACGGGCTGACCACCGGGCCCCCTTCTCGAACCAGGGCGCGTCGGGCAGCGGTTGCTCGGCGTCGAGATCAGGGAGCTCGGCCACCAGGGCGTCGGTGATGCTGGCCACCTCCTCGTAGCGCTCCAGCAGCCCGGCCAGGGTCTCCCCAGGCAACATGGTGAATCCCGAACCCCACTCCTCGGCGTTGGACCCGTCCCACGACATCGCGCCCGGGCCCTCGACGATGAAGCGGGCCCACTGGCGTTCCACCAGCGTCACGTGCTTGATCAATCCGCCCAGGCACAACTCGCTCACCGTGGTCCGTTGCGCCGCCTGCTCGTCGGACAGTCCCCGGGTGGTCACCCGCAGGAAGCGCCGGGTCTTGGTCAGTTGGGCCACCAGATCGGCGCGCTCACCGGTCAGGGTCTGCTCGCTCTCACCCATCGAAGACTCCCTCGCGTTGGTGTCGTCAGGCCGGGCCGGCGGCGAAGTCGGCCACGCTCTGCCGGGCGTCGTCGTTGGCCGGCCGGGTGATGTAGAAGCGGTTGCCGTCGGGATCGCGCATGAGGAACGACACGAAGCCCGGTGAGGTCACCACCTCGCTGCACGGGACACCCCGGCCCAGGAGGTCGGTCCGTACCTCGAAGGGGTCCCGGTCGACGATGACGTTGAGCGTCGTCGACTCCGCGCCGGGGGCCTGCGGCTCCAGCGCCGCCCGAAGCGGCTCGAGCACGACGATCGCGCTGCCCAGGACATAGGAGGCATAGCGGTCTCCGTCCTTGCCGACCATGGCCGCCTCGAGCCCGAGGACGTCGCGATACCAGTCGATGGAGGCGTCGAGATCGCCGACGTAGAGGGTGGTGGCGATCAGCCCGATCGTGCCGAGTG
>DATGGF010000156.1:0-3038 GCA_035308625.1 Acidimicrobiales bacterium
CGTAAGCGCTGCACGCCTCGGCTTGGCGCTGGGTGGCGGTCTGGGTCCCGAACTCGTCGTTGGACAGCCGGGTGTAGATGGCGATGGGGAGTGTCATGCCAAACAAGAGCACCGAACTGTCCACGAAGTCGCGACCGCCGCTCCAATAAAGTTCCTTCAGGGTTGGCGCGCGTGCTGCCACGTGGTGACCGCCGCGCCGATCATCACCCCGTAGTCGCCGAGCCTGCGTCGAGAGGCGGCTCTACGGCGCCTAGAGCCACCGCGATGGCAGCCCCTGTACGAGAGGCCATCAAAGTGGCACCTCTTCATCCCGGAGCACCCCCGGTTTCGCTCTCTAAAGGGCGCACCGCCGGTTCGGACGTAGTTCGACCCCGCGCCCCTGGGCCCGCGGACTCAAGCGAGTCCTCCCTCGCTTGAGGTCTCCTACCCCGACCTCGTTAGGGACCTTCGATCGCATAGGAGACTTCCATCAAGGGTCGCCTATGTTCCCCGAAGCGGTCGCCTTACGCGCGAGCGCTCCTGGCCGCTTCGTTCCTCGGGAGAACGCATGACAGCCCTAGGTGGCTGGTGTGAAAGGGGGGATTCGTGGGCTGCCTTGTGGTCGTGAGCGCACCCGTCGCCGCTCGGTTGTGTGCGGCCGGACAGAGCGTGGGCGGCCCGTCATCCTGGCCAGCCACCGGGAAGGGGTGCTGACCGAGCATGGCGCCTTTCGTGTGCGCACATCGGGGACCGGGCGCCCTTCGTCATGCGGTCGCCACCTCCCATCCGGCACGCGCCGAGCGCAGGCCAAGCCCGGCGAGGCGCGCCAGGTTCTGCGCAGCGGCCAGCAGGTTGAAGTCCGCATCGACCCTGAGCCTGCCGCGCACGCGCGCCCGTCGCCCGCCGTGCCTGCGGCGCATGAGGTGGCCGAGCTTGCGTTCGACCTTGGGCCGGGTCGCCTGGTAGTCGGCGGCCCACTGCGGGTCGCGCTGGGCGGCACGGCCGTCGGCGAGGTGCTGCTCGTGACGGCTGATGCCGATCGTGCGGCCATCCTTGGCGTTGGTGCACTGGGCGCGCAGCGGGCAGGCCGCACACGCACCGCCGAAGGAGGCCAGGCCTGCGCCGTCGGCGTGGCGGTGGACGTGCGCCGTGACGCCCGCGGGGCAGCTGACCACGTCGTGCTCGAGGTCGATCGTGAAGCGGTCCTTGGGGAACAGGCCGCCGCTGTTGGTCGGGGCCTGCACCTTGCAGCGCGAGGTGATGCCGTTGCCGGCAAGGTGCGTGAGGAACCCGCCGGTGCCATAGGCGGCGTCGCCGTAGACGGTGGGCTCCTCGGTGCTGTCCGGTCGTTGCGCGTTGCCGTTCGTGCCAGCTGCGTTCCCCCCGCCCGTGGCGTTGCGCTCGCCGATGAGGTCGCCGATGAGCTCCTCGGCAACGGTGGCGTCACCGGCGCTGCCCGGCGTCACGGCCGTGGCGGTGATGATCTCGCTGTCGGGGTCAACGGCGACGTGGCCCTTGTAGCCGTCGAAGCCACGGTGGACGGTCTTATGCCCGTGGCGGGCCTCGGGGTCGACGGTGGATATCACGCGGTCTTTGGCGACGCCCCTGGCGATGCGCAAGGTGCCGTCCTCGGTCTCCTCGAGGTCCTGGCCGACGACGGTGGCGAGCAGTTGCGCGGCCTCGGCCACTGCCGCGGCGAGCTCGCGCCCATCGAGCAGAGCCAGGCAGGCGAAGCCATCGCGGGCACGCGCGTCGATGAGCGCCTCGCGGGCCTCAGCGTCGTCCCAGTCGATCTGGGGCTTGGCTGCGCTGGCGTAGCCGTCACCGCTTGTGAGCACGGCACGGAGCTCGCCCTCCAGGGCATCGTCGGCGACGCGCAGCAGCCCGCGCAGTGCGGAGCGGATGAGGGTGATGGTGTCCATGGTCGCCACCGCGTCGTACAGCGGCGTGGTGTCCAAGACACGCCTGGCACCCACGAGCCCCGCGGCCGCCGCCGCCTGCACCGTCACGTTGAAGATGCGCTTGGGGTCCTTCGAGGCCGCCAGGCGCGCCCGCATGTCCACCAGCACGGTGTGGGCGAAGCATTCCCAGTTGCCGTTGTCGTAGCCGCCGACGCCGGCCGCGTAGCGCCAGCGGGTGTCGAAGGTGAAGCGCTCGACCGCCTCGCGGTCCGAGAGGCCCTCGAGGCGCTGCATCACCATCACCGTGGCCACCACCGACGGGGGCACCGACCGGCGGCCCCGGTCGCTGAACAGGTCTGCGAACAGCTCGTCGGGGAACAGCCGGTCGCGCTCGCGGTGCAGCACCGCGTAGATCGAGTTCTGTGCCAGCGCCTCGCCGCAAAAGCGCTCCACCTCATCGAACAACGACCCTTGCTTGTCCGTCACGCCGAGCGTCATCATCCACTCCCGATCGAGAACTACAGACATGTAATTCTCGTCGGTCGACACGTCAGACGCGGTGATCTCCAGCCGCGAAAGACACCAGCCACCTAGATGCCATCCCTGACGATCATCCCACCCGCGATGGCCGAGCAGTTCGCCGAGATTCTCCCCGCGGAGCGGACGTACGAAGAGACCAGGGAGGGTTTGTGGTGGTACAAGCCGAGCAAGGATGGCGTGACGCGCACCCGCCTGACCAACTTCACCGCCCGTATCGTCGCCGAGGTGCTCTGCGACGACGGCGCAGAGGTGGCGAGGATGGTCGAGCTTGAAGTCTCGTTATTGGACAAGGAAACCCGTCACGTCGTGCCCGTAGCCGACTTCGAACAGATGAACTGGGTTGGGTCCTGTCTCGGGCCGAGGGCCATCATCTACCCCGGCGGGTATGGGATCAAGGAACACACTCGCACCGCGATCCAGGAGCTCTCCGGCCCCTACCCCACCCGGGCGGTGTTTGCTCACCTCGGGTGGGCTCAGATCGATGGCAAGTGGGTGTTCCTACACGCCGACGGTGCTATCGGAGCAGAAGGGGTCGTCGACGGTGCCGAGGTGTCGGTGTCGGGCACGTTGACCGAGTACCGCCTGCCCGCGCCCCCGGAGGACGAGTCGCTCAAGCGT
>DATGGF010000157.1:0-2163 GCA_035308625.1 Acidimicrobiales bacterium
CCACCGCGGCCTCGCGCACGTCGAGGCCGACGTGTGGGACGTGTCCCACCCCGCCGAGGTGCGGTACCCGGACGGCACCGTCGGCCGCCCGGCGCACCGCATCCAACCGGTGCGCGTGACCCAGCGCGGCCCGGCGGGCACCAGTCGGGGCACCGGGAGCCTCACGTTCATCGCGGAGGTGCCCCTCGACACGTTCCCAGGGTCGATCGACTGATCGCGGCCGGGCCCGGTGCGGTGTGAGACGGGTGCCGCACGGACGGATCATCACCAGTGCAAGAAAAGCGGGGTTGAAAGGACACTCCTCGGCTTTTCGTGGCCGGGATGGTCCTGTTGGTCCGGTTCGCTGTTGTGAGGGGGGTGGGGCGAGGTGAGTGACGCGCACGTGCCGTCCTCCTACGTTCGGAGCTGCCAAGCAAACCGGACGGGAGGGCGGGGCACGTGCGCGTCAGCACCGCATTCAACAAGATGTTGGGGGTCGTGGGGGCCAGCGTGGCTGGCGTGACGTTCACGCCGGAGGGTGTGGTGGTGGCGTTACGGAGGCGCCGGCGCAAGCTGGTGTGCCGGTGCGGGTGGAAGACGTGGGCGTCTTATGACCATCGGCGCCGGCGGTGGCGCCATGTGGACTTGGGCGGCACGAAGGTGTGGTTGGAGGCCGATGTGCGCCGCCTGGAGTGCCGCCGGTGCCGGCGGGTGACGACTGAGGTGGTGCCCTGGGCGCGCCCGGGCGCCCGGCATACGCGTGACCTGCAGGATGTGGTGGCGTGGCTGGCTCAGCGCACCGATAAGACCACGATCTGCACGCTGCTGCGCGTGTCGTGGGAGGCGGTGGCCAAGATCGTCGTTGATGTCGTCGCCGAGCATGTCGACGCCGCCCGGCTGGATGGGCTCTACCGGATCGGTGTCGATGAGGTTTCCTACCGCCGCGGCCACCGGTTCTTGACGGTCGTCGCCGACCATGACCGGGCGGGCGCGGTGGTGTGGGCGAAGGAGGGGCTGGACTCCAAAACCCTGCAAACGTTCTACGACGAGCTCGGCCCGGAGCGCAGCGCCCGCCTCGAGGCGGTGTCGATGGACATGGGCAACGCCTGGGCGCACGCCACCACCCTCAAAGCCCCCCAGGCGCGCCAGTGCGTCGACCCGTTCCACGTCGTGGCGTTGGCCAACAGGGCGCTGGACAAGACCAGGATGGGCGAGTACCGGGCGCGGCGCGCTGTCGTGTTGGCCCAGCCCAGGCGCGGCCGGGGGCGGCCACGACGGGGCGAGCCGTCCCCGACCGGGCCGCGGCGGGCGATGCTGGCCGTGCGCTACACCCGCTGGGCGCTGCTCAAAGACCCGGCGCGGCTCACCGACGAGCAGCAGGCCACGCTGTGGGAGCTCAAAAAGCAGCGGTCGGTGCTCTACCGCGGCTGGCAGCTGAAAGAAGGGCTGCGCGACCTCTACCGGCTCGCCGACCCCCAAGACGCGCCCGCGCACCTCGACTGGTGGCTGGCATGGGCGTGCCGCAGCCGGGTCCCCAGCTTCGTGGCGCTGTCCAAGACCGTGCGCGTCAACCGGGAACGTGTCCTCGCCGCGGTCGAACTCGGACTGTCCAACTCCAAGCTCGAAGGGCTCAATTCCAAGATCCGCCTCATCAACCACCGCGGCTACGGCCACCACAGCGCTCCCGCGCTCATCGCCATGATCTACCTGTGCGCGGGCGGCGTCACGATCGACTTGCCGTTCCGCTAACGCCACGGCGCTTGTCGCTCATCGGGGAGCGACGCTGCGGCGTCGCTCCCTTGAACGCGCACCGCCGCACCCCGGAGGCGGCGTCAAGGGCGACCGAGCGCAGCGAGGGAGTCCCGAAGGGACGCGAGCACAGCGAGCGCCCTTTACACCGCCGCAGGGGTGTGGCACCTCACGGCACAAACACCGCCAAACCGGTCCACCAAAACCCGAGGAGGACCCATGGGAGGCCGCAAAGGCCCGCGCCCTCGGAAGACGTCGCGCCGCACCGTCGCGCCCCGAACGTCGTCGTCGGGCAGCGCTCGCGGCTTCGCGACGAGAATCGGCACCGTGTACATCTCCGCCAAGGCCGATTACGCCGCGCGCGCCTTGCTGATGCTCGCCGCGGCCGGCGGTGGGCCGCTGAAGGGCGAGGAGCTGGCGCGCGAGCAGGGGCTC
>DATGGF010000158.1:0-3861 GCA_035308625.1 Acidimicrobiales bacterium
GAGGGCCGGGAGCAGCCCGGCCAGGCGGGCGGCCAACATGGTCTTGCCCGACCCCGGGGGGCCCACGAGCAGCAGGTGGTGGCCCCCGGCGGCGGCGATCTCCAGGGCGCGGCGGCCGACCGGCTGCCCCCGCACGTCGGCCAGATCGGGTGCCGGCCGAGCAGCCGGTTCCACCACCGGGGGAATCTCGGGCCAGGGCGCGTCGTAGCGCAGGACATCGGCCAGCTCGGCCAGGCTGCGCGCCCCCAGGGCGCCGGCCGAGACCAGTCGCGCCTCGGCCAGGCAGTCGTAAGGGACGACGACGCGCGACGCGCCGAGGGCACCCACCATGGAGGCGATCCCCGGTATCGCCCGGACGGAGCCGTCGAGCCCGAGCTCACCCAGGAAGGCCGTGCCCTCCACCTGCGAGGGCGCGAGTGTCCCTGCCGCGGTCAGGATGCCGATGGCCACCGGCAAGTCGAGCCCGGCACCGGTCTTGCGGATGCCCGACGGGGCCAGGTTGACCGTGACGCGATGGATGGGCCAGGACAACCCGCTCGAGATGATGGCGGCCCGAACCCGGTCGCGCGACTCGCGGACCGCCGCGTCGGGGAGGCCCACCACGGTGAAGGACGGGAGCCCGTGGCACACGTGGACCTCGACGTCGACGGGACGGCCCTCGACACCGTGCAGGGTGGCGGAACGGACGGTGGCCAGCATGCGCGCCTCCAGGAACAGCGATGGCGGGCATCGCTCCATTCGGGGAGGGCCGAAATGCACGCGCCGGCCACACGAAGCGCGTCCGCACACTAGGACGAGGGTGTATCGGCCGAGCTGGTCGGCCGCGGTGATGGCCCCGCAAGGAGGCCTGGGCAGCGCCGCGACCGGCCCGCTCGGGACGGGTCGCGTGACTAGCGTTGGGCGATGGCCCGCATCGTCGCCGACCTGGCGCCGCTGCGCCGTCACCGCCACTTCCGCCGGCTGTGGACCGGCATGCTCGTGTCCAGCATGGGCGGGCAGCTCACCGTGGTGGCTGTCTCCTACCAGGCGTACCGCATGACCCATTCGACGTTCACCGTCGGAGCCATCAGCCTGGCGCAACTCCTACCCCTGGTGATCGGCGCTCTGGGCGGGGGCCCGCTCGTCGACGCCACCGACCGCCGCCGCGTGTTGGTGGCCAGCCAGTTGTTCCTGGCCGCGGCCAGTGCCGGCCTGGTGGTCAACGCGGTGCTGTCGCGCCCGCAGCTCTGGGTCCTCTTCGCCGCCACGTCGGCGTCCGCGCTGTTCCAAGGCGTGGCCAATCCGGCGCGCCGCGCCGCGGTGACGATGGTTGTTCCCGCCGCCGACCTCACCGGCGCGGTGGCGTTGCAGACCATGCTCATCCAATGGGCCTTCGTCATCGGGCCCTCGCTGGCCGGGCTGCTGATCGGTGTCGCCGGTCTCGACACCGTCTATGCCATCGACGTGGGGACGTACTTCGTGGCGGTGGCCTACACATTGGCGCTGCCGCCGCTTCCGCCCGCGGGTGGGGGGACGCCGGCCAATCTGCGGTCGGTGGTCGAGGGACTTCGGTACCTGCGGGGCCAGCGCGTGCTCGCCTCGACCTTCTGGATCGACATCGACGCCATGGTCTTCGGCATGCCCAGGGCTGTGTTCCCAGCCATCGGCACCGGCCTGTACCACGGCGGCGCGGGCGTCGTGGGATTGCTCTACGCCGCGGTGGGCGCGGGCGGCCTCGTGGGTTCTGTGCTCAGCGGATGGGTGGCGCAGGTGCGGCGACAGGGACGCGCCGTGGTCGTGTCGGTGTGCGTGTGGGGCGCGGCCATCGCCGCCTTCGGCGTGGTGCGGGTGGTGTGGGCCGGACTCGCGTTGCTGGCGCTGGCCGGGGCAGCCGACCTGGTGTCCGCGGTGTTCCGCCAAGCCATCTTGCAGTCGACCACTCCCGACCATCTCCAGGGCCGGCTGTCGGGGGTGTTCTTCGCCGTGGTGGCCGGTGGGCCGCGTCTGGGTGACGCCGAGACAGGGGGCGCCGCGGCCATCGGCGGCCCGCAGTTCGCGGTGTGGTCGGGCGGGCTCGCCTGTCTCGCCGGCGTGGGGTTGTTGCTGTGGCGCGTGCCCGAGCTGTGGCGGGCGGAGGTCGCTCTGGACGACGACGTCCTGCGCGGGGGCGACGGGCCGGGCGGAGCGCAGGCGGTCAGCCTGTACGGTGAGCAACAGGCCGTCTCACCTGATTCCCCCGATTCCCCCGAGCCGAGGAGCGCCGCCCCGTGACTGTCGACGAGATGCCCTCTCTGGAGATCCCGAGCGAGGTGCTGGCGGCGGTGCCGGAATTCGAAGCCGGGACCCAGGCCGTGGTGGTGGTCGACTTCCAGGGCGTCGTCCTCGGGTTGAACGCCCCGGCCGAGGAGCTGTTCGCCATGAGCTCGGGCGACATCGCCGGGGAATTCGTGGAGATGCTCGTGCCGTCGGACCGACGCTGGGGTCACCAGGCCTACCGCCGCGGCTACCAAGTCGAGCCGCGTGACCGGGAGATGGACCCTGGCTTGTACCCGGAGGCCGAAACGGCCGAGGGTGACCTGGTGCCCATCGCCGTCCGCCTCCAGCCGGTGCAGTTCGACGGTCGCCTCTATGTGGCGGCCCACGTCGAGCGCGACAAGGCCGAGCGCCCGCCCAAGGACTGAATCGCCTAGGGCGCGCTCCCGGCCAGGGTGGCGCAGGCCGCTACGGCGTGGCGCGCGGCGCGGCGGGTGGCAGCACCGGCATCGCGGCCGAGACGGATGAGCGGCCCCATCCGGTGCGGGTGGGTCACGAGGAACTTGAGCGCCTTGGGCGCGTTGATCGTCCCGTCGGCCTGGAGCATGTCCATGACGCCCGGCTCGAGCAGCCCGTCCTGAGGCCGGTCGCTCACGACCCGAAAGATCGAGCACGGCAGGCCACGCGCCTCGCACACCTCGGCCACGGCGGACGACTCCATGTCCAACCCGACGATGCCGCGGTCGACCAACTCCCGAAGCCGGTCGTCGTCGAGGATCAGTTCGTGCGTAGTGGCGATGGTGCCGGCCGCCTGATGCGGGCCGAGCACCGTGGGGGTGAACCGCTTGCCGGTGGCCAGGTCCTCGAGCTCGGCCGGGGTGACCAGGTCACCCACCTCGAGGTCAGGACCGATCCCCCCGGCGATGCCGCTCACCACGACATGGTCGAACGACCCTGAGTCGAGGAGGCGTTGCGTCGCCTCTCGGGCGGCGGCCGGGCCGACACCGATCATCGCCGCGGTGACGTCGGTCGATCCGGAGGTGCCGGTGTGGACGGGCGACGCTCCGAGGGTGGAGGGACGGGCCGAGATCAGCCGGAGCACCGGCCGGAGCTCGCTGCGCATCGGGCACAGCACGAGCGCACGGGGAGCGGAGGCCACGGCGGTCAACGCCCCTCGAAGTGCGGGTCGCGCTTCTCGGCGAACGCCCGCATGGCTTCGGCGGTGTCGGCGGTGCCGAAGTTCACCGTCTGGCTCCTAGCTTCGTCCTCCAGGGCCTGGGCCATGGAGACCACGGCGCTGCCGTGCAGCAGGCGCTTGGTCATCGACAGGGCGAGGGGTGGGCCGTCGGCCAGGCGCCGGGCCCAGTCGTCGACGAAGGCGTCGAGCTCGTCGTCGGGGACCACCCGGTTGACGAGGCCGATGCCGGCCGCTTCGGCGCCCGACAGCGTCTCGGCGAAGAAGGCGAGCTCCTTGGCCTTGTGCATGCCGACCAGCCGGGGCAACAACCACGACGAGCCGCCGTCGAGCGACAACCCTCTCTTCGAGAAGATCTCGGAGAAGCGGCTGTTGTCGGACGCCACCACCAGGTCGCACTGCAGCGCCATGCTGCACCCCGCCCCCGCGGCGCT
>DATGGF010000159.1:0-2366 GCA_035308625.1 Acidimicrobiales bacterium
TGGTTGCCGGCGAGGGTCCCCTTCTTCGCCCCCGAGGTGCCGATGGACGTCAGCGACAGCGGCGAGCAGCTGATCGGGATGCTGTTGGACAGGAAGACCACGACCGGCTGGGACGGGTCGCTGTTGCACTGGACGATCGAGGCCGTGGAGCCAGGGGTGAAGCCGGTGCCGGAAACGGCCACGACATCGCCGCCGGCGAGGCCCTTGCAGACCGGCGCCTGCGGGTTCGAGTTGTTGCAGGAGGCGCCGGCGGCGGTGGTGTTCAGGCTCAGGGTGGTGCCGGCGGTCGGGCCGATGGCGCCCCATACAGCGGCTGACCCGAGGAGGCCCCCGCCCAGGATGACCGACACGGCCCCCGCGGCCATCAAGGCTCGAGGCGTCAACCGCAGCTTGGCCTGCACCTTTTCATGCCCCCCCTGCTCGGACGCGCCGACCCGCCGACGCGGATCACCACGCTGTGGCGCGTCAGTGCCACTGATTTGGAGGATAGGTCCCGGTGCCGGCCAGCCACATCCTCACGATTGGGTAAATCGTCACGGAACAGGCACGCAAAAACACGCAAATGAAAGGGGCGGGGCCCGAAGGCCCCGCCCCTTCAAAACCCTCGATCAGGGTTGGATCAGCTGCCGATGGTGATGCTGCTGGTCGCCCCGTCGATGGTGGCGGTCGCAACCGGCCCGGCCTGGTTGGACGAGTCAGTGTTGAAGTTGCCACTGGCGCCGGAGCCGCTGTCAGCCCCGAGGCAGGCGATCAGGGTCGACGTCATGCCCTTGTCGGCCTTGGGCGCCTTGACCGTACCGTTGATCTGGAACCCGAGCTCGTTCCCGTAGGTGCCCGAGCTGCAGCCTGAAGGAGCGGTCGACGTCGTCTTGAGGACGTAGGTCACTCCCGCGTAGGTGACGCTCACGCTCTTGAGCGACTTGGTCACCGACTTCAAGGTTGCGAGCGAGGTGAACCCGCCCCAGTTGTCGTAAAGGAACGTGCCCTTGACCGAGCAGCCAGCAGACGGGCTACCCGGGCCCTTGCACTTCGTCCCCTTGGTGGTGATGATGCCAGGCACAGTCACCGATGCACTGCCGCAGCTTCCGCCGCCGCTCAGGGCAGTCCCGCTGATGCCGGTTCCACCCGTCTTGTTCGCCGAGGTGAACCCGTTTGCGCTCAGGCCGGGGCCGTTGAGGGCGAAGTTCACCGTGGCGGTGACGTTGCAGTTGACCAGCGGTGTGGCCGAGGCCGGACCGGCGGTCGACGCCACCGCGACGAGGGTCGACACCGGAATCAGTGCGACCAGTCCCATAAGGATCCTGCGATGCATAGATACTGCCCTTTCGCTCGTTTTCCTTGGTGGGACGGTCGCCGATTGCCAGCCGCGCGCGGCCCCTCCCCCTTTTGGCTTCCGTAGCGAGTATGTAGGAACGGCGTCGGCCGATACGTCACCAAAACTGATGATTCGAGAGAACACGTTCTGATTCGGCAACCGTGGGTGGTATCGGATTCACGACAGGTGCGTTTCGGCCACTCCACGCGATGTCCGGCTGTTGACACACCTCCGTCCGCGAGGCTGTTTAGCCCGAGTTGAGGTGACGCTGCGTGGCCGGCGGGAGTCGATATCCTCCAGCGCGTGACGAAGGGGGCCACGGTGGTTCGGCGCACCGCCTTGACCCTGCTCGGCACCGGCGGGCTCCTGCTCGCCTTCGTGGCCTACCAGCTGTGGGAACGGCCCTCTACGAGCACAGTGCCCAGAGCCGGCTCAAGGCCGCCATCAGCAAATCCCTCCCCCACGCCCACCTCACGCTGCCCCCACCGGCGCGCAACCCGGGCGGCTCATCGTCGACGGCCCTGCCCACCAGCCACATCGCCCCACCAGTCGCCGACCCGGGCGTGGGCGCGCCGGTAGGGCTGATGTCGATCCCGACCCTCGGCGTCTCCGACGCCGCCATCATCGAAGGGACAGGCGAATCCCAGCTCCAGCAGGGGCCGGGCCACTACCCGGGGACACCTCTCCCAGGTGAGGCGGGCAACGCGGCGATCGCAGGGCACCGCACCACCTACGGCGCGCCCTTCTACAGCCTCGACGCACTGCACTCGGGGGATGCCATCAACATCGAGACGCCTCAGGGACTCTTCGGCTATCAGGTCGTCCTGACCAAGATCGTCTCGCCCGACGACGTGTCGGTCCTGCAACCGACGCCACTGCCCGAGCTGACCTTGACCACGTGCAACCCGCGCTACAGCGCCACGCAACGCCTCGTCGTCCGGGCGCTGCTCACCACTAGCGTCACCACCCAGAGCCTGGCCGGCCACAATCCGACCGGATCGGGCAGCTCGAGCAGCACTACGACCACCCCGACGACGGTGCCGACGACCCT
>DATGGF010000160.1:0-3232 GCA_035308625.1 Acidimicrobiales bacterium
CCGGTGTCGGACACGGCGCCCATCCACTGCTTCTGCTTCGCCGTCGGTGTGGCCGGCGCCGGGCCCATCAACTACACGACCCACTGAGCACGCGGGAGTGGCCGACGTCCTGGTGACGCGCCGTCTCCCCGACGGCGGCACCGACCCGCTCATCGCCGCCGGCCACCGGGTGGTTGGCGGTACCCAGGAGGGGGCCTGGGCCCCCGAAACGCTGGCTCAGGCCGCCGCCGAATCGGACGGGCTCGTGTGCCTGCTGGCCGACCGCATCGACCGGGCCGTGCTCGAGGCGGGCGTGGCCGGGTCGCTCAAGGTGGTGGCCAACGTGGCCGTCGGCTACGACAACATCGACGTCGCCGCCGCGGCCGAGCTCGGGGTGAAGGTGTGCAACACACCCGGCGTCCTCGACCAGTCGACGGCCGATCTGGCCTTCCTCCTCGTCCTGGCCGCGGCGCGCCTGTCGTCGGAGGCGGAGGCCGACGTCCGGGCCGGGCGCTGGACGGGGTGGAGCATCACCGGCTATCTCGGCCGTGACGTGCACGGCGCCACCTTGGGCATCGTCGGCTACGGGCGCATCGGGCGGGCGGTGGCGGCGCGGGGGGCAGGCTTCGGCATGGACGTCATCCACCACGCCCGGACCCCCACCGGGGAACCGGGATACGTGGCCGAGCTCGACGAACTGCTCGAGCGCGCCGACATCGTGAGCCTGCACGTGCCGCTGACCCAAGCCACCACCCATCTGATCGGCGCCCGTGAGCTGGCGCTCATGGGACCGGATGCGGTGCTGGTGAACACCGCCCGGGGCGCCGTGGTCGACGAGGCCGCCCTGGCCGAGGCGCTGCACGCGGGCACCATCTTCGCCGCCGGACTCGACGTATTCGAGCGCGAGCCCGAGATCCACCCGCGACTGCTCAGTGCCCCTCGGACGGTGCTGCTGCCCCACATCGGCAGCGCCACCTCGGACACGCGCACGGCCATGGCCCGCTTGGCCTGCACTCAGGTGTGCGACGTGCTGGCGGGACGCGCCCCCGCCCACCTCGTCCGGCCGTAGGAGCGAGCCGGGTCAGCTCGGGTTGCCCGCGGGCACGTCGGTGCGCACGGGCGAGGGGTCGAGCTCCAGCAGCTCGACGGTGGTCTGCCCGCCGCGCAACGCGCCGAACAGTCCCTGCTCCTTGTCGGCTCGGGCCCGGGCTGCAGCCACGACCTCGGCCATGCTCGCCCCGGGCACGATGACGACGCCATCGGCGTCGCCCACCACCCAGTCACCGGGCTCCACCAGCACCCCGGCCACCTCGGTGCCGACACCGGCCGTGCCCGGCTCGCGCTTGGACGCGCCCGGCAGGGCCACTCCGGCCGAGAAGACCGGGAACCCGTGCGCTTCGAGCGCGGCGACGTCGCGCACACACCCGTCGATCACGAGGCCGGCGAGCCCGCGCGACTCGGCCGCGGTGGTGAGCACCTCGCCCCAGTACCCCCGCTCGGCCACGTTGCCGACATCGACGACCAGGGCCGAGCCGCCCGGCGCCACCGTTACGGCCACGTGCACGGCCAGGTTGTCCGCCGGGGTGCAGCGAACCGGGAAGGCGGGTGCGGCCAGCTGGGCACCGGGCCAAACCGCACGGACGCGGGCGGGGAAGGGGCGGGCGCCGGACTCGCCCAGGGTGGCGGCGCCCAGGCCGAGGAGCGTCTTGCCCGTCGAGGCGTCGTCCTCGCCCCCGTGGTCCATCACTCGAGCCTACCGACCGGTCGACGCGCCCCGCGGACCCCGATAGTTTCGGCCACCGTCCACCAGGAGTCCCGCCACCAGGAGGCCGGACCGTGCAAGTGACCGTCCTCGGCGCCGGGTCGTGGGGCACGACCATGGCGTCGCTCATCGCCCCCCGTCATCCCACGGTGTTGTGGGCGCGCAGTGCCGATGTCGCCAAGTCGGTCACGGAGGACCACGCCAACCCGGGCTATCTGCCCGGATGCCGCCTGCCCGCCGAGCTCACCGCCACCTCCGACCTCGATGAGGCGGTGTCGTCGGCCGACCTGCTGCTGGTGGGCGTGCCCACCTCCGGATTCCGGGCCGTGCTCGACCAGGCCCGGCCGACCGTCCGGCCCTGGATCCCGGTGGTCAGCTTGTCCAAGGGACTCGAGCGTGGTTCGCACCTGCGCATGACCCAGATCATCAAGGAGGTGCTTCCCGGCCACCCCGCCGCCGCCCTCACCGGGCCGAACATCTCGCGCGAGATCATCGAGGGCAAGGCCGCCGCCGCGGTGGTGGCCACCGAGGACATCGATGTGGCCGAGGCCATCCAGCGGGTGGTGACCAGGGGCGTGTTCCGCGTCTACGTGAACCACGACGTGATCGGCTGCGAGATCGGCGGAGCGCTCAAGAACGTCGTGGCCATCGCCGCCGGGATCGGCGAGGGCCTGGGTGTGGGCGACAACACCCGGGCCGCGGTGATGGCCCGGGGTTTGGCCGAGCTCACCCGTCTCGGCGTGGCCCTCGGTGCCCGCCCCGCCACGTTCGCCGGGCTGGCGGGCATGGGCGACCTCATCGCCACCTGCATGAGCCCGCACAGTCGCAACCGCTCGGTGGGGGAGCAACTGGGCAAGGGCCGTCCCCTCGACGAGATCCTGGCCTCCATGCACATGGTGGCCGAGGGTGTGAACACGGCCGTGCTCGTGCTCGAGTTGGCGGAGCGTTATGGACTGGAGTTGCCGATCTGCCAGACCATCGAGCGGGTGGTGCGGGGCGAGATCCGACCGGCCGACGCCTACTGGGGTTTGACCCCAGCTGGCCACGAGGACGACCCGGGCTGAGCCGCCGGGGCGCGTTGCGCCCGTGACGGCACCGGGACCCGCAGCAGGTCACGCGCCGCGATGGTGTCGTCGAAGATCGCCCGCGCCTCGTCGAGGAGAACCGACTCGTCGGGGTAGCGCTGGGAGAAGTGGGTGATCACCAGCCGCCGCGCGCCGGACTCCGCCGCGATACGCGCCGCCTGCCCGGCGGTGAGGTGATGGAAAGCCCGAGCCAGCTCCGCGTCGGCGTCGGAGAAGGTGGCCTCGCACACGAGGAGGTCGACGTCGTGGGCCAGTTCGAAAGCGGCATCGCAGATGCCGGTGTCCATGACCACGGCCACGGACTGGCCCGGCCGGGCCACGCTCATCTCCTCGAGGGTCACCGGCCCCGGCCGGCCCGGGACCTCCACCGTCCCGTGACGCAACAGTGCGCCCACCGCCGGTCCGT
>DATGGF010000161.1:0-5734 GCA_035308625.1 Acidimicrobiales bacterium
AGCGCATGCGCGACTGGGCCGACGGACGCCTCGACGACGCCGTGCGCGGCCAGGCCGGCCTGCCGCTGGCCGGGGTGGCGGTGACGATCCGCGACGACGACGGCAACGACGTGGCCTGGGACGGCGAGACCATGGGCAACCTGCTGGTGCGCGGGCCGTGGGTGGCCGACTCCTACCTGCACGGCGAAGGGGAGGAGCAGTTCACCGCCGACGGGTGGTTCCGCACCGGTGACGTGGCGGTGGGCTCGCCCGACGGCTACTTCGTCATCGCCGACCGCACCAAGGACCTCATCAAGTCGGGCGGCGAGTGGATCTCGTCGGTGGACATGGAGGCCGCCATCATGGCCATGGCGGAGGTGGCCGAGGCGGCGGTGGTGGCGGTGCCCGATCCCAAGTGGCAGGAACGGCCGCTCGCCTGCATCGTCCCCCGGGCCGGCGCGGAGGTGAGCCTCGACGCCGTGCGTCGGCAGCTGCTCGCCTCGGGCTTCGCCGAGTGGCAGCTTCCCGACCGGGTCGAGCTCATCGCCGAGGTGCCCAAGACGGGCGTGGGCAAGTTCGACAAGAAGGTTCTCCGGGCGCGCTTCGGGGAAGGCGCGTCGTCGCCGGAGGCGTAGCCTGGCCTCATGACCGACACCCAGCCGTTCTCCGCCTGGCGTGAGCACCTGCTCGAGACCTTCCGCGACCCGTCGCGACACAGCGGCGGCCGCGGTGTGCACCACCTGGCCCTCATCTGCAGCGACGTGGAGCGCACCATCGGCTTCTACCAGGACGTGCTCGGCTTCCCGCTGGCCGACGTCATGGAGAACCGCGACTACCCCGGTTCGACCCACTTCTTCATGGACATCGGCCACGGCAACCTGCTCGCCTTCTTCGACTTCCCCGGACTTGGGCTCGAGCCGGCCGTGGAGGCCATCGGCGGCGTCCAGCATCTGGCCATCTCGGTGGAGCAGTCCCACCTCGACGAGGTGCGGGTCCGGTTGGATGCGGCCGGCGTGCCCTATCTCGGCCCCGACCGTGGGCTCACCGACTCGTTGTACGTGAAGGACCCCGACGGCATCCAGATCGAGTTGCTGGCGCAGCCGCTGCGGCGCATGGAGGGACGCGACATCGGCTGACGTCGCCGTCGGCGGCGCCGTTGCTGCAACCCCCATAGCAACGTTCGCCCCAGAGTGGACCGGTGTAGCCCGGCGCCGCCGAGAACGCGTGTGCCGCAGCCCGGCACCGGTCGTTACGCTCGTAGTGGGCCCAGTGGGCGGAGGGAAATATGGCGATTCGGGATTCCGGCAGCCGTGCCGGCAGTCCGACCGACGCGAGTGATGACGACGCGCCCGAGCGCGAGCTCGACCAGCTCTTCCTCCTCCATGCCACCGCGCTACAGGCCGGGGCGGCCGTGTCGCGCTGGTGGCTGCAGCTGCGCGCCGACGTGCAGGACGCCACCACCGAGCGGTCGCTCGACGACGTGCTGCGCAATTCACTGCACGGCATCGCCGAGGCACTCGGCGCCGACGCGGTGGCGCTGCTCTTGGCCGAGCCCAGCGGCGAGCTGACCGTCCGGGCCGCGGTGGGAATGCAGCCCGAGCTGTGGCGGCAGGTCAGCATCGCTTCGGGCACCGGCATGGCCGGCAAGGTGGTGGCTGAACGCCGTCCCATGGTGGTACCCGACCTGTCTGCCATCGAGGTCGTGTCCACCACGCTGCGCGACAGCGGGATGCGGTCACTGGTGGCTGTGCCGGTCACGGCCGGCGACGAGGTCATCGGCGTCGTCCACGCCGACAGCGTCGAGCTCGACCACTTCGACCAACGCGACGCCGGACTCCTCCAGGTGGTGGCCGACCGGCTGGCCGCCGCCATC
The DNA here is from genome assembly GCA_035308625.1 of Acidimicrobiales bacterium. GTDB lineage: Bacteria > Actinomycetota > Acidimicrobiia > Acidimicrobiales > UBA8190 > DATGGF01. The sequence continues at coordinate 1,853 of DATGGF010000161.1, forward strand.
GAGCGCGTGAAGTTGTTCGAGGCGGAGCGCTCGGCCCGGGAACGGGCCGAAGCGGTGGCCGATCGCCTGGGCCGCCTGCAGCGCATCACCGCGGCGCTTTCGGGCGACGTGTCCGCCGCGCAGGTGGCGGGCATCGTGCAGTCCGAGCTCGCTCCCGAGCTCGGCGGAGACGTCACCAGCCTCGGCGTCTGGCTGCTCCAGGGGAACCGGTTGTGCCTGCTGCGCGAATGGGATGCCGACCCCGATGTCCGCCTCTACGGCGATATGGATCTCGACGAGGCCCGGCCCGCGCCCCAGGCTGTGCAGGCCGGCACGGCGCTGTGGCTGGGCTCGCGCGCCGAAGTGGAGGCGGCGTTCGCCTCCCCGGACCAGGCCCCGCTGGAGGCCCAGGCGGTGGCCGTGCTCCCCCTCGCGGTGGAGGGGCGCGCTCTGGGCGTCCTGGCGCTCGGCTTCGGCCGGGAGCGGGAGTTCGCCACCGAGGAGCGCATCTTCCTGTGGGTGGTGGCCCAGCAGGCCGCCGAGGCGCTCCACCGGGCAGACCTGCGCGAGGCCCGCGCCCGCGCCGCCGCCGAGCACGCCTTCCTGGCCGACGTGTCCGCCGCGCTGGGCGCGTCGCTCGACCCCGGCGAGATCCTGCGCGGCAGCGTCCGCCTCATGGTCCCGCAGCTGGCCGACATGGTCTCGGTGCATCTCTTCGACGAGTTGGGTGTGCTCCGGCGCGTCGCCATGTCCCATCGTGACCCTGAACGCGAAGCCGACTTCGTGGCCAACGGGCAAGACAGTGAGTACGAGTCGCGCAGCGTCCTCGCCACCCTGGCCGCGGCCCAGGGCCGGCCGGTGCTGCTGTCGGCCGACGCCTTCGCCCCCCCGGCCGGGGCCGCCCTGGACGCCGCCCACGAAGAGTTGCTGGCGGACCTGGACATCGGCTCGGCCATCGCCGTGCCGCTCACCGCCCGGGGGGAGGACCTGGGCCTGCTCGGTCTGCTGCGGGTGTCGAGCTCACCGGCGTTGACCGAGAACGAGCTCGAGCTGGCGGCCGAGATAGGGCTGCGCACGTCCCACGCCATCGACAACGCGCTGCAGCACCAGCGGCGCATCGAGGTGGCGCGTGCCCTGCAGGCCAGCCTGCTGCCGCCGGCGTTGTCTCCGGTGCCGGGCGCCGAAGTGGCCGCCGTCTTCCATCCCGCCACCGCCGGGGTGGATGTGGGCGGGGATTTCTACGACCTGTTCCCGGTGGAGGACGGCCGCTGGGTGCTCATGATCGGCGACGTCTCCGGCAGCGGCCCGGCCGCTGCCGCCCTCACCGCGCAGGTCCGCCACGGGGCCCGGGTGGCCGCCCGGGCCGGCCTCGAGCCTGCTGCCGTGGTGGCCGCGGTCAACGCCACCTTGGACGAGACCACCGGCTCCGAATGGTTCTGCACCATGGTCTACGCCGAGCTCGTCCCCCACGAAGCCGGCATCGACCTCCAGGTCATCTGCGCCGGGCACATCCCCCCGCTGGTCATGCGGGCCGGCCACGTCGAGGAGGTCGACTGCCAGGGGCCGCTCCTCGGCGTGCTGCCGTCAGCCGCCTTCTCGGCCAAGCGCCTCCGCCTGGGCCCGGGCCACGCGCTGGTGCTCGTGACCGACGGGGCCACCGAGGCGCGCCCCCGGGGACGGCACGGGTTGGACTCGTTCTTCGGTGAAGAGCGGCTGCGCCAGGCGCTCGCCTCGGTGTCCGAAGGCGACGCCAAGTCGCTCGTCGAGGCGGTGGCCTGGTCGGTGCTCGAGTTCACCGGGGGCCAGCTGGGCGACGACCTCGCCCTGGTGGCCCTGCGGGCCACCCCCGATCAGAACTTCGCCCAGTAGTCCCCGTCGAGCATCAGCTGCAGGCTGGGCCGGTGCATGATCATGTCGTCGGGGTCCTCGGGCATGGCGATCTCGCCGAAGAGCACCTGACGGCGGGCCACCCGGCTCATCACCACCGCATGGCGCAACGCCGCGTACAGGGTGAAGAAGTCGAGGTCGCGCGGCGCGTAGCCCGACGCCTGCTCGTAGGTGGCGGCCACGTCGTCGCGCCGCATGAAGCCGGGCATGCCGGGCAGCCCGGCCTGCACGGCGATGTCGTCGAGGAAGCGATGCAGGTAGATCATCCACCCGAGGTCGATCTCGCGTGGGCCCACCGCAGCCATCTCCCAGTCGAGCACGGCCACCGGCTCGAAGTTGCGGAACATCATGTTGCCGATGCGGGCGTCGCCCCAGCTGACGGTGGTGGGGCCCTCGTCGGTGGGCCAGTGCTCGTCGAGCCAGGCGAAGGAGCGCTCGATGAGCGGTGAGCGGGCCCCGTCGGAGACCACCCACTCGTAGTACGCCGCGGTGTCGGCCACGTGGCGGCGCAGGGCGCTGTCGCCGGGCCGGTCGAGCTCCAGGAACTCGAGGTCGGCCGGGGTGACCGCCGCGCCATGGAGGGCGGCCAGGGTACGCACGGCCGAGTCCTGCAGTTTGCGCTGGTCGGCCGGGTTGGCCTCGGTCACCCACGAGCCGAACGGATAGGGCATCACGTCGGGGGGGACGAGGCCGTCCACCCGTTCCATCACGAAGAAGGGGGAGCCGAGGGGCCCGGCATCGGTCTCCAGCCACAAGGTGGCGGGCACCGGGACGCGCGAGCGCTCGCCGATGAGGCGCATGACCCGGAACTGGCGCTCGAGGTCGTACACGGGGAACACCGGGGCGGCGTCCAGGTCGGGCGCCAAGCGGGCCGCGCAGCGCTGGGTGTGCCGTTCGCCAGCCGGGCCCCAGGCCGCGTCGAACAGCAGCGTCTCGCTCGACATGCCGTTGGATTCGGGCACCACCAGCTCGGACACCTCGGGGTCGACCACCCGCTGGCCCAGCCAGGCGACCAGCCGTCGGTGCAGGTCCTCTCGATCGCGCGTGGAGGTGCGCGGCCGGGTGGTGTCAGTGGCGTCGTCGGTCAACCCACCGAGCCCCAGTCGTCGAAGCCGGACGGAGCATGGCGGCCGAAGGTGCCGTGCTCGAACATGCCGTAGCCCTCGGCGCCGTCGCACCGGGCCCGGGCCACGTGGTCGACCACCCCGAAGGGGATGCGCCCGGTGATGGCGGGGTCGTCGAGGCGAACGGTGGCCCGCTCGATGAAGCCGTGGCCGCGCCATTGACCGTGGTTCCAGTCAGGGTCGCCGCCATAGCCGGGCCCGCAGTTGAGGGCCACGAAGCCGAGCGTCTCGATGTCGACTTTGATGTTCTCGCCGCGCCGCCCCAGGTGCAGCACGGCGCCTTCGGGGTGCCGCGTCCCCGGCCGGTAGCGGATCTCCACCTCGGGGAATCCCAGCTGCTCGACCCGGGGCCCGTGCGCGCTGGCGGTGCCCCACACCCGCACCGCATCCGACAGCATCCGTTCGCCGTCGCCGTCCTCCTGGGCGATGACCACCAGCGCGAAGTCGTCGAAGCGCAGCGGTACGTACATCCACCAGAAGCCGAAGGCGGGGTCCGGCTCGGCCGCAGACCGTCCGGCCGGTTCGGCCTCGCCGATGGGCCGGATGCCCCACGATCGGTCCCGCGTGCCCACCCAGGTGTCGTCGGTCACGGCCAGCTCTTCGCCGTCGACCCGTAGCGTCCCGCTCCAGGTCCCCACCTGGGCGAAGCGCTGGGCGTCGAGGATGACCCGGCCCGACTGGCGCATGACGTGCGGCGCCTCGTCAACCGCCGGGAACGACCCGGTGAAGCGCAGGTCGAAGCCGATCCCGTGGTCGTCGGCCTCGCACACCAGGCGCACCTGCTCCAGGGGTCGCTCGATCTCCACCCGGTAGGGCCCGACCTGCTGGACCATGCGGTCGTCTCCCAGCGCGTCGGAAATGCGCACGGTGTGCTGCACGTCGCCGCGGCGCA
>DATGGF010000162.1:0-5380 GCA_035308625.1 Acidimicrobiales bacterium
AGGTGGCCTGGCCCACCCGGCCGGAGGTGGCCAATTCGGCTGCCGTCGTCCTGATCGTCCTCGTCCTGCTCGTGGCCCTGATCTTCGGGCTGAACTACGCCTTCTCCCACGGCGTCATCGACCTCCTGAACGTATGACCGACAACTTCGAACCCACCCAGTCCTCCGCCGAGCCCGAGCACCACGACGCCACCGTGGCCGTCGACGTCGAGGAGCCCGTCGACCGGGAGCCGGCCGCGCCCTTCGACGCTCTGGGCGGCGACCTGGAGACAGCGGAAGCGCCGGAAGTCGCGGACGTCGCCGAACCGGCCGTAGCCGAGGTACCGGCTGCCGACCCAGCACCCGTAGACGAGTTGGAGGAGCTGGGCGGGGCGGACGCCGCCTTCGAGCTCGACGACGAATTCGATGACGGGGACGATGACGAACTGGGCGTGGTGGTCGAGAGCCCGTACGACCGGCCCGGCCGCTGGTACGTGGTGCACACCTATGCCGGCTACGAGAACAAGGTGAAGTCCAACCTCGAGAGCCGCATCGTCTCGATGAACATGGAGGACCGCATCTACGAGGTGGTCATCCCCATGGAGGACGTCGTCGAGTTCAAGGGTGGCAAGAAGGTGGTGGTCCAGAAGAAGGTGTTCCCGGGCTACCTGCTCACCCGGTGCGACCTCGACGACGACTCGTGGTCGGTCATCCGCAACACGCCGGGCGTCACCGGCTTCGTGGGACCGGGCACCAAGCCCACGCCGCTGTCGCGGCGAGAGGTCGAGAGCATCCTCCAGGTCAAGATCGAGGGTGGTACCGAGCCGGCCAAGAAGACACGTCCCCGGCTCGAGTACGAGGTGGGGGAGACGGTCCGGGTGCGTGAGGGACCTTTCGCCGACTTCTCGGGCCAGATCGACGAGATCAACGAGGACCAGCTCAAGCTCAAGGTGCTGGTCAACATCTTCGGCCGGGAGACCCCGGTCGAGCTCGAGTTCAGCCAGGTCGCCAAGCTCTAAGGACGGAGGAGCAGTACCCCCATGGCCAAGAAGAAGGTCCTTGCCATCGTGAAGATCCAGCTGCCTGCCGGTGGCGCCACGCCCGCGCCCCCGGTCGGCACCGCGCTGGGCCCGCACGGCGTGCAGACCATGGAGTTCTGCAAGCAGTACAACGCGGCCACCGAGAATCAGCGCGGGACGATCATCCCCGTCGAGATCACCATCTACGAGGACCGCAGCTTCACCTTCGTCTTGAAGACGCCGCCGACGCCGGTGCTGATCCGCCAGGCGGCCGGCCTCGACAAGGGGTCGCCCACGGCCGGACGGGCCCAGGCCGGGACCATCACCGACGCCCAGCTCGACGAGATCGCCCGGGTGAAGCTGCCCGACCTGAACACCGACAACATCGAGTCGGCCAAGAAGCAGGTGGCCGGCACCGCCCGTTCCATGGGCATCCTGGTCAACGGCTGAGCCGCCGGATCTGTCCGACGTTTCGAAGAGGGAGCCCCACGTGCACAAGGGCAAGAACTACAAGGCCGCCATGGAGCGCTACGACCGGCAGAAGCTCTACAGCCCTTCCGAGTCGGTCGACCTGGTCAAGGAGCTGGCCAGCGCCAAGTTCGACGAAACGGTCGAGCTGGCCGTGCGCCTGGGCGTCGACCCCCGCAAGGCCGACCAGATCGTGCGGGGGACGCTGACGCTCCCGGCCGGCACCGGCAAGACGGCGCGGGTCGTCGCTTTCGCCGCCGGCGACGCGGCCGCCGAGGCCCGCGCCGCGGGAGCCGACGCCGTGGGGGCCGACGACCTGGTGGCCCGGATCGAGGGCGGGTGGCTGGAGTTCGACGTGGCCATCGCCACCCCCGACCTCATGGGCCAGGTGGGGAAGCTGGGCCGGGTGCTCGGGCCCCGGGGGCTCATGCCCAACCCCAAGACCGGCACGGTGACCACCGACGTGGGCAAGGCGGTGGCCGAGTTCAAGGGCGGGCGCGTCGAGTACCGCACCGACAAGGTGGGCAACGTCCACGTCGGCGTGGGGAAGGTGTCGTTCGACCGGGCCAAGCTGCTCGAGAACATCCACGCCGTGGTCGAGGAGCTGATGCGGGCCAAGCCGGCGGCAGCCAAGGGCCGGTACCTCAGGGCCGTGACGCTCAGCTCGACCATGGGCCCGGGCATCCGCATCGACCCGGCCCACGCCCGCGAGGCCGAGGAGGAGCTGGCCTCGGCCTGACTCCTCGGACCGGCGGAGAACACTCTGCGCCGGTGCAGTAGTGTCTCCCGGTCGACCCTGCGGGGTCACCAGAACGACCAGCACGAATACGCCGTTGCCGTAGACCTCCGGTGCACCCGACAGGGGTGCCGAAGGGGCCCCAGGGCCCGCCCGACGAGGTGACGACCGAGATCCCCACCGGCCGGGCGCGACCCGGAACGGGACGAGGCTTCGGGAACGGCTGCCGATCACAAGGAGCCGGTAGTGGACAACCCGAGGCCCGAGAAGGTGGCCGTCGTCGACGAGGTGCGGGGCCGGCTGGCCGGCGCCGAGGCGACCATCCTCACCGAGTACCGCGGGCTGACCGTCGCCGAACTGGCCCAACTTCGCCAGGCTCTCGCCGCGGTGGGTGGCGACTACAAGGTCTACAAGAACACCCTGGTGAAGCTGGCCGTCGCCGACAGCCCCCACGAGCCACTTTCGGCGCTGTTGCAAGGCCCCACCGCCATCGCCTTCGTTTCGGGGGAGATCTCGGCCGTGGCCAAGGCCCTGCGCGACTACGCCCGGGCCAACCCGAACCTCGTGGTCAAGGGGGGGCTCCACGGCGACGGCGTGCTGTCGGCGGCCGATCTCGGCGCGCTGGCTGACCTGCCCTCTCGCGACGTCCTCCTGGCCCGTCTGGCCGGCGCCATCGCCGCCCCCCTCCAGCAGTTCGCCGGGCTCCTCCAGGCCCTGCCCCGGAATCTCGCCTACGGGTTGTCGGCCCTGATCGACCAGCAGGGCGGCGCCCCGGCCGATGCCGCCCCGGCCGCCGACGAGGCGACTGCCGATGCCGCCCCGGCCACCGACGAGGCGACTGCCGATGGGGCCCCGGCCCCAGCCGAGGCCACCGAGCCGGCCCCCGAGGCTGCCGAGCCGGCCGCAGCCGAAGCCACCGAAGCCGGCGCCGAAGAGGCCACCGAGGCCGGCGCCGAAGAGGCCAGCGAGGCCGCTGCTGTCGTCGAGGCCGGCGCCGACGAGGCGGGCTCGGACGAGCCCAGCTGACAGATCGAACCCACCGGTTGATTCGACCGACCCACTTCGAGAAATGAGAAGGAGCACAGCGACATGCCACTGACCAAGGACGAGATCCTCGACGGGATCGCCAGCCTGACGGTCCTCGAGCTCTCCGAGCTGTTGAAGGACTTCGAGGAGAAGTTCGGTGTGACCGCCGCCGCCCCCGTGGCCGTGGCCGCTGCGGCCCCGGCCGCAGGCGACGCCGGTGGCGGGGACGAGGAGCAGACCGAATTCACCGTGGTCCTGACGGGGGCCGGGGACAAGAAGATCCAGGTCATCAAGGAGGTCCGGGCGCTCACCAGCCTGGGGCTCAAGGAGGCCAAGGACCTGGTGGACAGCGCCCCCAAGCCGGTACTCGAGCGGGTGTCGAAGGACGATGCCGACAAGGCCAAGGCCCAGCTCGAGGAGGCCGGCGCCACCGTCGAGATCCAATAGGGGAGGCGCCCGGGCCCCGGGGCGGGGCGAGGGCCGGCGGACCGAAAAGGCTTGACGCCACCGCGGTCCGTCCGTACCCTGTCCCTGGCACCGAAGAGGGTGTTGCCTTCTTCGACGCGGCCGCGTATGCTGTGCGGTTGCCGTGCCCCGCCTTTCGCGCCACCTCTCGGTTTTCGACCGTTTGCCTGCGCGCGCCCTCGTCCCGGCGGCTCCCCTGAAACCCCCCTTGCGGCCGCCTCGTGGCCCGGGGGCGGCCGGCGCCGTCGGCGCCGGGACCGCAGCCGGTCATCCGGCCGGGTAGCGCCAGGCGGCGGAGCCCCACTCCGCATCCGACCCGTAGTACCGACCGCAGCAAGCCAGCGCAGTACCGAGCAGTCCCCCAGCCCGCCCGACCGACCCCGGCCCCGCCGTCGCAGTACCCGCCACCCGATCACCCCGTACTTGGGAGGAGTTGACCGTTGCCAGCACGGTCCAAGAGCCCGGAGCGTTTCTCCTTCGCCAATCTCGACGAGGTCTTGCCCCTTCCGGACCTGATCGCGATCCAGCGCGATTCGTTCAAGTGGTTCCTCGACAGGGGCTTGGCTGAGGCCTTCGCCGACATCAGCCCCATCGAGGACTTCACCGGCCAGCTCAGCCTCGAGCTCGAGTTCGACCCGAAGGACCCCGACCTGCGCCCGCCGCCCAAGTTCCGGGAGGAGGAGTGCAAGGAGAAGGACATGACCTTCGCCGCGCCCGTGTTCGTCCGGGCCCGGTTCATGAACGCGCAAACGGGCGAGATCAAGGAGCAGACCGTCTTCATGGGCGACTTCCCCATGATGACGGACAAGGGCACCTTCATCATCAACGGGACCGAGCGGGTCGTCGTGAGCCAGCTGGTCCGCTCTCCCGGCGTCATCTTCCAGCCCGGACGTGACGCCAAGACGATCGTCACCGGCACCATCCACCCCTACCGGGGTGAGTGGATCGAGTTCGACGTCGAGGCCAAGCCGTCCAAGGACGTCACCGCCGGCGCCCGCGTGGCCCGCAAGCGGCGGCTGTCGCTGTTCGTGCTCCTGCGGGCGCTGGGCTACGAGGACGAGGCGTTCCTGTCGCGCTTCGTCCGTCACTTCGACTTCCTCGAGGGCCAGTGGGAGAAGGAGCGCGACATCGCCCCGAGCCGGGAGGAGGCGCTGCTCGAGATCTACAAGAGGGCTCGTCCCGGAGAGCCGCTGTCGGCCGAGGCCGCCCGCGGGTACTTCGAGAACGCCTTCTTCAACTCCAAGCGCTACGACCTCACCCGGGTGGGCCGGTACAAGCTGAACCGGAAGCTCGGCCCCGAGATCGAGCGCGTCTCCAGCCTGCTCGACATCGACCTGGAGCGGCCGGCTCCCGACCAGGGTGTGCTCTCGCCGTCGGAGATCCTGGCCACGGCTACCTACATGCTGCATCTGGCCGACGGTGAGTCCGGGTACCGCATCGACGACCAGGACCACTTCGCCAACCGGCGCATCCGCTCGGTGGGCGAGCTCATCCAGAACCAGGTCCGGGTGGGCCTGTCGCGCATGGAGCGGGTCGTGCGCGAGCGCATGACCACCCAGGACGTGGAGGCCATCACCCCCCAGACGTTGATCAACATCCGGCCCGTGGTGGCGGCCATCAAGGAGTTCTTCGGGACTTCGCAGCTTTCGCAGTTCATGGACCAGACCAACCCTCTCTCGGGTCTCACC
>DATGGF010000163.1:0-2739 GCA_035308625.1 Acidimicrobiales bacterium
CCGGGTGCCGGTTCCACACGCGCTGCCCCAAGGCTCAGGAACGCTGCTTCCGCGAGGACCCCGAGCTCGCCCCGGCTACCGGCGACCGCGCGACCAGGGAGGTCGCCTGCTTCTTCCCCCTGCGCGACGGCGAGACCCTGCCGGCCCGCACCCCCGTCAACGTGACCACGCCGACCGAGGCCTAGATGGGACTGCAAGCTTCCGACCTCATAAAGATGGCGCCAACGGCAGACGAAAGTGCGGCCGCGGTCGAGGGTCGCAGCCCGCTGTCGCTGGTCATGGCCCGGCTGCGCACCGACCGGGTGGCCATCGCCGCGGTGGTGGTCATCATCCTGATGGTGCTGTTCGCCATCTTCGCCCCGCTGGTGGCCTCTCTCACCGGTCACCCGGCGAACGTCACCAACCTCGACACAGGGACGAACTCGGCCGGCGGTCCCCTCCCCCCGCTGACCAGCGGCTACCTCCTGGGAACGGACAACCTCGGTCGCGACATCCTCGTGCGCCTGGCCTACGGCGCCCGGGTGTCGCTCATGGTCGGCGTCCTCGCCACGCTGTTGGCCGCCGCACTGGGAGTAGTCGTCGGCTTGCTTTCGGGCTACTACGGGGGCTGGATCGACACGTTCCTGGCTCGGATCATGGACGTCGTCCTGTCGTTCCCCTATGTCCTGCTGGCCATCGCCCTGGTCTCGGTGGCCGGGCCGAGCCTTCCCCTCACGATTGCCGTCATCGCCTTCTTCTCCTGGGCGGCCATCGGCCGTGTGGTGCGCGGCCAGGCCATTTCGCAGCGGGAGAAGGAGTACGTCGAGGCCGCTCACTCACTGGGGGCCAGTGACTTCCGGGTGATGTTCATCGAGATCCTGCCCAACCTGGTGGCGCCCGTCATCGTCCTGGCCACCTTGCTCATCCCCGTGGCCATCGTGTTCGAAGCGACGCTGTCCTACCTGGGCCTAGGCATCCCTCTGCCGACCGCTTCGTGGGGCAACATGCTGTCGGACGCCCAGGGCACCGGCGCCGCCAATCCCTTCACCATCTGGTGGTTCTGGCTGCTGCCGATGTTGTTCCTGCTCCTCACGACGTTGGCCTTCAACCTCCTTGGTGACGCGGTGCGCGATGCGCTCGATCCCCGCACGGAGCGGATCTTCGCCATGCGCCGCAAGGGGAAGAAGAAGGCCGACTCGTGACCCGCTTCCTCATCCGCCGGGCGGTGCTCGGGCTGATCACCTTGTGGGTGATCGTGAGCCTGGTGTTCCTCTTGTTCTACGTGGCTCCCAACGACCCCGCCCGCGGCCTGGCCGGCAAGGACGCCACCCTGAAACAGCTGGCCGCCATCCGTCACGAGCTGGGGCTGGATCTTCCCCTGTGGGACCAGTACGGGCGGTACGTCGGCCGGATCGCCCACTTCGACTTCGGCACGTCGATCATCAATCGGCTGCCGGTGACCACGATCATCAAGCAGGCTGTCCCCGTCGATATCTCCCTGGCCATCGGGGCAGCCATCATCTGGCTCGTCATCGGCGTCAGCGTCGGAGTCCTCGCCGCCCGCCGGCCGCGCAGCTTGCTGGACCGGGGCGCAACCTTCTTCGTCTTGGCCGGGATCTCGATGCCCACATTCGTCCTCGGGCTGCTCCTGCTCTTCTTCCTGTACTACCTGTTGACCATCAACGGCTTCGCCATCTTCCCGCAGGCCGGGATCTACACCTCGATCGGCCACAACCCATTGCAGTGGGCCCACGATCTGATACTGCCGTGGCTGACCCTGGCTCTGGTCACCGCCGCCACCTACGCCCGCCTGACCCGAAGTTCGCTGCTCGAGACACTCAATGAGGACTACATCCGCACGGCTCGGGCCAAGGGGCTGAGCGAGCGACGGGTCGTCTATCGCCACGCCTTGCGAAGTGCGCTCACGCCCTTGGTGACGCAGTTCGGCATCGACTTCGCCCAGATCCTGGGGGGAGCGATCATCACCGAGACGGTATTCAGCTTGCCCGGTTTGGGCTTGACCGTCGTGCAGGCCATCAGGCAGGAGAACCTTCCGGTCGTCATCGGCGTCGTCGTTGTCGCCTCGGCCTTCATCGTGGTGGCCAACATCGTCGTCGACATCCTCTATGCCGTACTGGATCCGCGCGTCCGGATCCAGTGACCTGGGGAGCTTGCTGACGTCCGGTTTCTCCCTCGCCGACGCGAAAAGACCCCCGGCTGGCGGGGGCCTTTTCATTGAGAAATCCCGGCGACGTCCTACTCTCCCAGGGGACTGCTCCCCAAGTACCATCGGCGCTGGCAGGCTTAACTTCCGTGTTCGGAATGGGAACGGGTGTTTCCCCACCGCTATGGTCACCGGAAATCTGCGCTCCCGGTCCCGGGCAAGTCCCGGAGCCGGTCGAGCGGCGTGTCGCCGCTCCTCGAGCGTTCCATAGCGAGCGCGAGCAGAGAGCTCTCCAAGCCCTCGGCCGATTAGTACCGGTCGGCTGAACACATTGCTGTGCGTACACCTCCGGCCTATCAACGTGGTCGTCTAGCCACGGGCCTTACCAGGTTAACCCTGTGGGAGACCTCATCTTGGAACGAGCTTCGCGCTTAGATGCTTTCAGCGCTTATCCCATCCGTAGGTCGCTAACCAGCCGTGCCCTTGGCAGGACAACTGGCACACGAGAGCTACGTCCGTCCCGGTCCTCTCGTACTAGGGACAGCCTTCCTCAGGTCTCCTGCGGCTGCATCGGATAGGGACCGAACTGTCTCACG
>DATGGF010000164.1:0-5843 GCA_035308625.1 Acidimicrobiales bacterium
GATCGCCAAGGCCATGCCCCCGTTGGTCATGGGCCGCGACACGCCGTTGTGGGCCTGCTTCGAGCAGCACCCGAAGTTCGAGGACGGCTACAAGGTCGCCCAGGAGCTCCGCGACATGTACGCCATGGACCCCGACGTCAAGAAGGTCGTCGATGTCGCCATGGGGCTCGAAGGGCTGCGCCGCCAGGACGGGATCCACGCCGCCGCCGTGGTGATCACCAACGAGCCGCTCACCGAGTACCTGCCCATCCAGCGCAAGCCGGAGACCGGCCAGGACCCGGCCGAGGCCCCCATCGTCACGCAGTACGAGATGCACGGCGTGGAAGCGCTGGGACTGCTCAAGATGGACTTCCTCGGTCTGCGCAACCTGTCGGTGATCGAGCGGGCGCTCGATCTGATCGAGCGGCGCCAAGGCGAGCGTCTCGACATCGACCACATCCCCCTCGACGACGAAGCCACCTTCGCCATGCTGCGCAAGGGCGACTCCATCGGCGTGTTCCAGCTCGAGGGCGGGGCCATGCGCACCACGCTGCGGGCGCTCGCCCCCACCTCCTTCGACGACGTCGGTGCCCTGGTGGCGCTGTACCGACCCGGCCCCATGGCCGCCAACATGCACCGCGACTATCCCGAGATGAAGAACGGGAGAAAGCAGGTGGCCTACCTCCACCCCGACATGGAAGCCATCCTGGGCGACACCTACGGGTTGATGTTGTACCAGGAGTCGGTCATGCGGGTGGCCCAGAAGTTCGCCGGCTACTCGTTGGAGGAGGCCGACAACCTCCGCAAGGCCTGTGGCAAGAAGATCCGGGCCATGATCCAGGCCGAGCGGGTGAAGTTCGTCGCCGGCTGCGTCGACCAGGGCTACGGCGAGGTCCTCGGGACGAAGCTCTTCGACATCATCGAGCCCTTCGCCGACTACGCCTTCAACAAGTCGCACGCCTACGGCTACGGGTTGGTCGCCTATCAGACGGCGTGGTTGAAGGCCAACTACCCGGTCGAGTACTTCGCCGCGCTCCTCACGTCGGTGAAGGACGACAAGGATCGCACCGCCGTCTACCTCGGTGAGTGCCGGACCATGGGCATCGAGGTGCTCGTGCCCGACGTGAACCGTTCGGCCGGCGAGTTCACGCCGCTCACCGACGAGGACGGGCGCCACAAGATCGTGTTCGGGCTGGCTGCGGTGCGCAATGTCGGTGAGAGCCTGGTCGAGCGGATCGTGGCCGAGCGCGACGAGGGCGGGCCCTTCACCGACTTCTACGACTTCTGCCGTCGTGTCGACCCAGTGGTGCTGAACAAGCGGACGATGGAGTCGTTGGTGAAGGCGGGGGCCTTCGACTCGCTCGGGCACCCGCGCCAGGGCCTGTGCCTCATCTTCGAACAGATCGTGGACCGCACCGTGGAGCGCCGGCGCGAGGAGCAGGCCGGCATCTCCACTCTCTTCGCCATGCTGGAGGAGCCCGACGGTTCCGGTGCCCCCGGCGGTTACGCCGAGGTGCGCCTGCCCATTCCCGACACCGAGTTCACCAAGACGCAGCGTCTGGCCTTCGAGAAGGAGATGCTCGGGCTCTACGTGAGCGACCATCCCCTGCGGGGGTTCGAGTCGGCGCTGGCCCGCCTCACCGATTGCTCGGTGGCTGACGTGAAGGACCTCGACGACGCCACCGACCCGTCCGGGCGCGAGGGCCAGGTGCGAACCGTGGGCGGAGTCGTCACCGGGTTGACCCGGCGTTACACCAAGCGGGGCGAGCTCATGGCCACGTTCGTCCTCGAGGACTTGCGCGCCTCCATCGAGGTCTTCGTCTTCCCGAAGGCCATGGTTGAGATCGGTCCGGTGCTCGACGACGACGCCGTGGTGGTGGTGCGGGGCCGGGTCGACACCCGCGACGACCAGGTCAAGCTGGTGGCCATGGAGGTGAACCGGCCCGAGCTGGGGTCGGCCGACGCCGGCCCGCTTCGGGTCCAGCTCCCCCTGGGGCTGACCGACGACGTGCTCGAGCGGCTCAAGCAGGTGCTGGCCGAGCACCCGGGCGACGAGCCGGTGCACGTCCAGGTGGGCCAGACCACGCTGCGGCTGCCGGCCCAGTTCAACGTGGACAGCCGGCGGGGGCTGCTGGGCGAGCTCCGGGTCCTGCTCGGGCCCCACGCCATCGTGGCCTGAGCGTTTTGCCGCCCGGCCCGCCGATCCGCGGGCAGGTCGCGTGTGCCCTGGTCACAGGGTGTGTGGCGCCCGTCGATGGGGAACGCCCCGGTGACCCGCAGTAAACTGGTGGGACCCGGGGCGCCAGGAGGTGGATCGATCCATGTCGTTTGAGGTCGGGACCAAGGACTGCACTGCGCTCAGCGACGCAGAGATCGCCGAGATGGCCGATCTGTGCGTGGACCGGGAGCCGGGCTTCGACATCGGTTTCCTGTCCAAGCAGTGCGAGGAGTGGGTCCTGATCACCCACGCCCGGGAAGGCAACAAGCTGCGGGGGTACGCCTTCTGCACCTTGGAGCGCATCGGCGGCACCCCGTCACTGCTCATCGGCCTGGCCACCGTCGACCGCACGGCCAAGGCGGACCAGACCCTGCGCCTGCTCATGGCCGACCAGTACCGCCGGGCGTTGCTGGCCTTTCCCGACGAGGACGTCCTGGTGGGGACCCGCCTGGCCTGTGCCGAGGCCTACCAGGCCTTCGGCGGGCTCGTCGACGTGGTGCCCCGTCCCGAGCACAAGGCGTCGGGCGAGGAGCGGGCCTGGGGGCGTCGCCTGGCCAAGCGCTTCGGCGCCGAGGGCCGGATCGACGACCGGACCTTCGTGTTGAGCGGGGAGTCCTCGCCTTGTGGCGCGCTCGACTTCGGGGGCCCCAAGGTCAAGATGCCGGCCGACGGCGTGGCCGCCCTGTTCTCCTCGGTGAAGACCGCTCGTGGCGACCGGCTCGTGGCGTTCGGATGGGCCATGGCCGAGGACCTCGCCTCGGGTTCGCTGCTGTCGGGTCGCGCCGGGCGCTGACCCTCAGGGGCGCGGCAGCAGCGCGCTGACCGTCTTGTAGCAGTGGCCCGCACGGGGCCGGCTCAGCGTGACCAGGAGGAAGTGCGGCCGGAAGCCGAGCGCGGCGGCCAGGTCCTTTCCCATCAACCGGTCGCGTCGCGCCGCCCACAGCGCGGCCACCGCCCGCCGGTCCTCGACGGGGAGCCAGTTGTCGCTGCGGGGCCATCCGAACCGGGCCCACACCGAGTCGTCAGCCCGGCGGCGGAAGAGCAGAGGACCGCGTGTCGGGACCACCAGCGCTACTGATGGCCGCATGCCGTGGAACTCCCAATACGGCGCGGCCGAGCCCGGGAAGCCGAGCAGGTGTGCTTCGTTCGGGGCCACCAGTCGCTTGAGCAGCCGCCGCGCCCGGCGTCCCCGCAGGGCGCCCTGGCGCTCGGGGATCCCCGTCACGGTGACCGCTTCGGGCTGAGCCAGGTCGTCGCGCTGGGGATCGTCGGCGATGCGCGCCTCGACGATGTCGAAGGGCGCGAAGTCGGGCTCGTGCTCCGCGTCCCACTCGACGCGCAGGCGCACCAGCGCCCCGCTGGCGAGGTCGACCGCCGTGGTGTCGTCAGCGCCACAGGCCAGGACCAGGCATCGTTGCCGGCGACCCGGTGGCGGGGGAGCGTCCTCGGGCGCAAAGGAGACGGGCATCGGGCGAGGCACCGACGAGCCCAGCGCGCCGGGGCCGCGCAGCTTGGTGGCGCGTGTCATCGGCCCACCCCGCTTCGGTAGCTCGACCGCTGCCAGGTGAGCTCGGTGTCGAGACGGACGTTCAGCTCGTCCTCCGTGCTCGCCGGCGCGGCGCAGACGAAGTCGCGGCACACGTAGGCCAGATTGTCCGACCGCCCCTCCCAGAGGGGGGATGCCGACGGACTGCCCCACGACAGCACCACCGCCGGCTCGTAGCGCCGCCGCACCACGTCGAGCAGGTCTGGTCGCCGGCCCGTGATCACCACCTCGGTCACCCCGAGCTCCACCAGCTCCAGCCCGGCCACCGCGCTGGTCATGGCCAGCGGGTGCTCGTCGGCCAACTGTCGCAGGGAGGCGAGGAGTCCCGCTCCGGTGTCCGCGAGCTGTCCTTCGCCGAGGAGCGACCCCAGGCGCACCAAGGCGGCCCCCGCCACAGCGGTGGCCGAGGGGGTGGCCCCGTCGAGGAGCTCCACCGGCCGCACCACCAGAGCTTCGGCGTCCTCGCCGGTGGTGAAGAGCGGCCCTACGCCCGGGCGGAAAAGGCGCAGCATCTCCAGCGCGGCGGCCTCGGCGTGCCCCAGCCACTCGGGCGAGCCGGTGAGCTCGGCCAGGCGGGTGAAGCAATCGACCAGCCAGGCGTGGTCGGCGGCGTAGGCCAGGTGACGGGCCCGGCCCCCCTGCCACGACCGGAGCCAGCGGCCGTCGGGTCGGCGCAGATGGCCCAACAGGAAGCGGCCCACCGCTTCGGCGGCCTCGGCCCAGTCGGCGCGCCCGGTGGCCGCGGCGGCTTCGGCGAGGGCCGAGCAGAACATGGCGTTCCACTCGGTCAGGACCTTGTCGTCCAGCCCGGGGCGCACCCTGGTCGCCCGGGCTTCGAACAGCGCGCCACGGGCGTGCTCGATGGCGTCGGGGCGCACCAGCGCGCCGTGGAGCGGGCGGCGCAGGATGCTGCGGCCCTCGAAGTTGGGGCCGCCGTCCATGCCGTACCAGGCCTGCACCGCTTCGCCCGCCTCGGGCCCGACGATGTCGTCGATCTGCGCGGGCGTCCACAGATAGAAGCGGCCCTCTTCCCCCTCGGAGTCGGCGTCCTCGGCCGAGCACAGCCCGCCGTCGGGTCCGCGCAGATCGCGTAGGACATAGGCGATCGTCTCCTCCACCACCTGTAGCCACTCGGGCCGATGGTCGGCCTGCCAGGCGTGCAGATAGGCGCGCACCAGCGCGGCCTGGTCGTAGAGCATTTTCTCGAAGTGGGGGATCGTCCACTCGGTGTCGGTGGAGTATCGGCAGAAGCCCCCTCCGAGGTGGTCGTACATCCCGCCGGCGGCCATCGCCTGCAGCGTGTGGCGGGCCATGGCCGCGGCATCGTCGAGACCGCTCAGGCGCCGGTGGCGCAGGCACAACTCGATCGACCCCGTCGGTGGGAATTTCGGCGCCGGCCCGAAGCCTCCCCACTGGGGGTCGAACCGGTCGGAGAGCTCGGTCACCGCCGCGTCGAGGCGTCGTGCCGCGGCCGCGCCGGCGTCGTCACCGCCGGCATCGGCGCCAGCGAAGCCGGTCGGGGTGGCCAGGTGGTCGGGGAGAGCGGTGCGCCGGGCCACCGCCTCGGCCAGGGCGTCGGCCTGGTGCTCGATCTCCTGGCGTTGGCCGGCCCACGCCTCGCCGACCGCTTCGAGCAACCGGCCGAAGCCCGGCATGCCGTGACGATCAGCCGGAGGGAAGTACGTGCCGGCGTAGAAGGGACGGCCGTCGGGGGTCAGGAAGACCGTCATCGGCCACCCGCCGCGACCGGAGACGGCTTGGACCGCTTCCATGTACACGGCGTCGACGTCGGGTCGCTCCTCGCGGTCGACTTTCACAGAGACGAAGCCGTCGTTCAGCTGCGCGGCGATCTTCTCGTCCTCGAAGGACTCGTGGGCCATGACGTGACACCAGTGACACGCCGAGTAGCCCACCGACAGCAGCACCGGGACGTCACGGGCCTTGGCCTCGGCGAAGGCCTCGTCGCCCCAGGGGAACCAGTCGACGGGATTGTCGGCGTGCTGGCGCAGATAGGGGCTGGTCTCGTCGGCCAGACGGTTGCCGGCGGCCACCGGGCCAGCGTACCGGCGTCACTAGGGTGTGGCTCCGTGGAACCGCGGG
>DATGGF010000165.1:0-1770 GCA_035308625.1 Acidimicrobiales bacterium
GACCGCGGCCGCGCGCTCCAGAAAGACCTTTCGGATGTTCAGCTCCCAGAGGAGGGTGTGGACAACGACTACCGAGAGGCCGGCGATGAGGAAGTTCAGGCCGTACGCGACGTAGAAGCTCAGCGTATCGCCCACGCTCCCGTGGAGGAACACGAAGATGCCGAGGGCGGATAGCATCGCGCCGAGGGTCGCCGGCAGGGGAACCCAGTTCGTGAAGAGCACGCAGATGAAGATCCAGAGAAGCGTGACGGCGAGATAGAGGAAAGGCGTGGCTGCGAACGCAACGAGAATGAGAGCCGACACGACGGCGCTGACGGTGAGGACGAGCTGCGTCAGCAACCAGTTGAGGCGCGGGCTGGGCCTGCCGATCGTCATCAGCAGGTATGCGAAGACCGGCGCGGGGGGGCCGCTCGGCACGTGGAAGATGAATGCGACGGCGGTCGCCAGGCAGCAGGCCAGCGCCGTCTTCACCGCGTGCCTCACCTGCCCCTGACGCAACGACTTTTCGTAGAGGCGCTCTGTCTGCGTCGCGTTCGAAACCATTCAACGCAGGTAGTCGAAGAGCGCCACGATCCTTTGCCAGACTCTGGTCACCCCGTTCAGCCAGTAATAGTCCCGCACGTAGACCGCCACGCTCGCCGTCGCACCGACCCGGAGCGGGTATCCTTCCGGCAACTGGGGGGTGATTCGAACCTGGAAGCGCTGGGCGAGCCGGATCCAGTTCTTCGGCTCCTGGATGGCCGGCAGGTTCCCCGAAGGGGATCCCTGTCCCTGATCCACGCCCCAGCCAACGCTCTCCACCACCCCGGGAAAGATGCGCCCGGGATAGGTGTCGAAGGTGAGACCGACGCGTTGCCCCGGCCGGATGTTTTCGAGGCTGTTCTCCCGGTAGTTGGCCACGACCCACCACGCATCGCCGTCGATCAACGTGAGGACGGGCATGCCGACGTGCACGTAGGAC
Source organism: Acidimicrobiales bacterium (assembly GCA_035308625.1). Lineage (GTDB taxonomy): Bacteria > Actinomycetota > Acidimicrobiia > Acidimicrobiales > UBA8190 > DATGGF01. The sequence continues at coordinate 962 of DATGGF010000165.1, forward strand.
CCCTCCCGGAGCTGAACGTTGGTGACGTACCCGTTGGCGGGGGCGTAGATGCGCGTCCACTCGAGGTCGAGGCGTGCCTCCGCGAGCTGCGCCCGGACCTCCGCCACGAGCGCATGCTCTTCCCCGATCCGCGCGGCCAGCGCGTGCTCGGCCTTGCTCGTCTGCGCGAGGCCCCGCTGCCGAGCTGCCTGGGCGGCGTCGTACTTCTGGACGGCATCCAGATACTTCCGGTCCGTAGTGGCCTTCTGCTTGTAGATTTCCTTCTCCTGCTCATAGACCGCGCGGGCATAGGTCTCCTCGGCGGCCAGCCGGACGTCATCGGCCCGGGCGGCCGACAACTCGCTTTCCAGCTGTGCGACTTGCTGAGTGGCATCCACCAGCTTCGCCTCGAGGAGGGCCACTCGGTATTCGAAAGGCCGCGGATCGATCTCGAAAAGAACCACTCCCCTGTCCACCCTCTGGTTCTCCCGAACGTGGACCCTCACCACCTGGCCTTCGACCCGGGCGGCCACCTGGATGACATAGGCCTGGGCGTAGGCGTCGGTGGTGAACGGCGTGTGGCGATCGGACAGCAAGTAGTAGAGGACCAGGGCCGCGATCAGCGACAGGACGAACAGTACCCAGGCCCGCGCCGACTGCACGAGTCTCCGTTCGATCGTCACGAGGGAGCGCAGCACCGCCATCGAGAACGTCCCGAGTCGCCGGAGGAACGAGCGGAGACGATACCGGTCGGTCACGTCGTTATTTCACCTCCGGCGACGGGCCACCCCGCTGCTGGCCCACGGCGTAATCCACTCGAGCCAGGGCCG
>DATGGF010000166.1:0-2488 GCA_035308625.1 Acidimicrobiales bacterium
TGGGTCGACGTGTTCGCCCGGTGGCCGTACCCAACCGTCCTTCGTCACCGGCTCCGATGGCTTGGGTAGGGGCACTGCTCTCAGGTTCACAACGTCCACCCCAAGCGACGGATATCGAGGTGCGAAACGCTCTAAGGACCAAGCAGTCGGACTCGGGGTGGCGGGTTATGGGGCGCCTAGGCGTGCAGGCCGAAACCAGGTCTCGTCGGCGTCAGCTCATCAGGCAGGTCCTCGGCGCCCTGAGGATGACCGAAGCGCCCGGTGTGGAGATCAGGGCTCGTTCCGCAACCCCTCGATCGCTCAACGAAGCCACGGTGGCGTGGCGCCTACCGCTACGCATGAACGTCACTGAGGTCGCGGCATTATCAACGATGCCGATCGGCTCGACCGCCGATCTCCCGGTCGCCCGCGTCGGCAGCCGATTGCTGGCTCCGTCTGGAGCAATCAGCTCGCAGGGCCGCGTTGTCGGCGAGGCCTCCTTCCCCGGGAGTGAACGCCCGCTGTCTCTCCGTCCCGGCGACGCCCTGCGGCATCTCCACGTCCTCGGGCCGACCGGTTCGGGGAAGTCGACGCTGCTGCTCAACCTCATCGTCCAGGACATCGAGGCAGGCCGAGGGATCGCGGTGATTGAACCGCGCGGCGACCTCGTTGCCGCGGTGTTGGTGCGTATTCCGCCTGAGCGGATGGACGACGTTGTGATCATCGATCCCACCGCCTCGGAGGGGTCGCGGCTGGTCGGCCTGAATCCCTTGGCTCTGGACGGCCGCAGCCCGGAACTGGTGGCCGACCAGATGTTGAGTATCTTCCACGAGCTGTTCCCGACCTGGGGAGCGCGGCTCTCCGACATCCTGGCCGGTGCCCTACTCACCTTGGCCCGAGTCCCGGGCATGACGCTCGCGGCCCTTCCGCCTCTCCTATCTGACGCGACCTTTCGTCGTAGCCTGCTGGCCGAGATCGACGACCCCATCGGCCTCGAGCCCTTCTGGGCCTCCTACGAGGCCTGGAGCGACCAGGAACGTACGGCGGCCATCGCACCGGCCATGCGACGTCTAAGGCCGTTCTTGTTGCACCCGGACGTGCGGGCCATCGTCGGCCAGGCCAGACCGCGGTTCTCGGTGCGCAAGGTTTTTACCCAGCGCAAGATCTTGTTGGTCAACCTGTCCAAGGGGCTGCTCGGAGGCGAGACGGCGGCCATCATCGGGTCCTTGGCCATTTCGGCCATCTGGCAGGCCACCTTGGGACGGGTGGCCATAGCTCCCGAAAAGCGCCACCCGGTATTCGTCTACGCCGACGAGTACCAGGAGTATCTCAAGCTCCCCACCGACCTCACCGACGCCCTGGCCCAGGCCAGGGGTATGGGCGTCGGCTTCGTGCTTGCCCACCAGTACATGCACCAGCTGGACCCGGCCATGCGCTCGGCGGTATTGGCCAACGTGCAGTCCCGCATCGCCTTTCGTCTTCCGGGCGAGGATGCCCGCCTTTTGGCCAGTGGCGCCGTGGAGGCCGAGGACTTCCAAAGCCTGGGGGCCTTCCAGGCCTACGCCCAGCTTGTAGCCGGGGGTGCCGTCCAGCCTTGGTGCAGCCTCCGGACCCTGGCACCTGGACCGGTCATCAGTGACCCCGTCAAGGTCCGGGCCTTGTCAGCAAACCGCTATGGCATCGATCGCAATCGGGTCGAAGCCGACATCCGCAATCTCCTTCTTGAGCGTGGCGATCGGGGCCGTGGACCTGAGGACATCGGGCCACGCCGGCGCCCTGGGAGGCCGGGATGAGGATGGCTTGCCCCTGTCGGTTCGATCGTCGGATCGCGTGGAGTGACGAGGGGCGAACCCCCTGGTGGGTAGGTGTAGGTCATCGGATAACGGCGACGAAAGTCTTGCGCGTTTCGCTTCATCCTTCACTCCATCGGTGGCGCCTCTGGGGTGGCGACGAAGTTCGCGGGGAACACGGACAAGTAGGTGGGACAAGGCGCCAGGGACGCGGTTGCCATGGACCGAGAGTGCGCGAGAGAGACCCGGCGGGGGGTGCCCGTCGGATCGCGTCGGCGGAGATATCTCTCTCCACACCTTTCCTCACCTCACTATTGGCAACGAATGAAAGACATGGGGTTGCCGATCAAGGGGGCCGACTGTGAGGGGGGAGGCCGCAGTCCGCCGCGTGGGCCCGAGGGAGTTGGAGCGGCTGCGCGACGACTTGTCCGGTCGGGACCTCGCCATCGTCGGCCAAGTGGCCGAGTTTCGCCTGATGTCGGCAGGTCAGATCAGGGCCGTGCACTTTGCCCTCAGCGAACACGACAACGAGCTGGCCGCGGCCCGGGCCTGCCAGCGGGTCCTGGCGCGGCTGGTGCGGGACCGGCTCCTGGTCCGCTTGGAGCGGCGAGTCGGCGGGGTGAGGGCCGGCTCGGCGTCTTTTGTCTACGGCCTGGCCCCGGTCGGCCAGCGGGTCTTGGCGCTCAGGGGGCCGAGGCGTCGCTACCACGAACCGACGG
>DATGGF010000167.1:0-5867 GCA_035308625.1 Acidimicrobiales bacterium
CCCTCTACGGGCGGTAAGTTGCAGGCATGGTCGAGGTCCGGCTGAGCGCGGTGCGGGTCGATCTGCAGTCGAACACGCCGGTCCTGCTCCTCACCGAGACCCAGGGTCTCGGGCGGACGCTCCCCATCTTCATCGGCGCGCCGGAGGCCACCGCCATAGCCTTCGCCATTCAGGGTGTGGCCACGCCGCGGCCCATGACCCACGACCTCTTGCGTGACGTCATCGAGACCCTCGGCGCCGAGCTCGAGCGCGTGGTCATCACCGAATTGCGGGCGGCTACGTACTACGCCGAGCTCCAGCTGCGCCGGGGCGAGGATCTGCTCACCGTGTCGAGCCGGCCCTCGGACGCGGTCGCCCTGGCCGTGCGCACCTCCAGCCCCTTGTTCGTGTCCGACGAACTGATCGACGCCGAGGGGATCCTGCTCCCAGCCGACGACGACGAGGACAGCGACTCACCCGACGAGCTCGTGGGCGAGTTCCGCCAGTTCCTCGACACGGTTCGACCCGAGGACTTCAGCTCCTGAGCCCGGCGCCGGTGGCCCGGATCGCCTCGAGCGCCGCGGCGGCGCTGTCGGCCGGGCTCGCGCTCGCCGCCTGTTCGGCGACGCATCCCTCCGCGCACTCGACCACGTCGACGACCACGGCGGCATCGTCGACGACCACCACGGTGGTCCCGGCCGCGACCACGACCACGGGCGCCGGCGCACCGGCCAAGTGTCGGGCGGCCGACCTGGCCCTGTCGGTCGAGGGGACCGAGGGGGCGGCGGGCACCATCGAGGTGACCCTGCAGTTCCGCAACATCTCGGCGGCCACGTGCACCATGAACGGCTATCCGGGCGCCCAGCTCTACGACAACAACGGCGCCGCCCTCGCTACCACGGTCGTGCCCGGAGGGACCTACAACTTCACCAACTTCGCGCCCGCTCCCACCACGGTGGCGGCCGGCGGGTCGGCCTACGTGAACTTCGGGTACTCCGACGTGCCGACCGGGGCTGGGGCATGCCCCACGGCGGCGTCGATGTGGGTGACCCCGCCGGATGCGCCCGACCATCTGGTCGTGACCCAGAACTTCGTGGTGTGCAACGGCAAGGTGACCATGTCGCCGGTGTTCGGCTCGACCTCCCCCGAGGTCCAGACCACGGCGCCACCCCACGCCTAGCCCGACGCGCCCGACGCCCCCACCGAAATGACGATCCGGCCCCGGGTCTCGCCCCGGCCGACCCGGGCGAGGGCCGAGGCGACATCGGCCAAGGGGACCTCGGAGTCGACCAGGGTGTCGAGGAAGGCGCCACGGAGATCGCCGGCCAGGTGGTCCCACACCTCGATCCGGCGCCCGCGTCCCGTGCGCACGGTGTCGATTCCGAGCAGGCCGACCTGGCGGGTGATGAACGGGTACACCGTGGTGCGCAATTCGGGTCCGGCGGTGAGGCCACTGGCTGCCACCGCGGCGCCGTAGCGCAACGAGCGCAGGACCAGGGCCAGGGTCGCGCCGCCGACACAGTCCACGGCTCCGGCCCACCGCTCGGGGCCGAGCACGCGTTCCGGCGCCTCGTCGAGGGCCTCGCGCCCGATCACCGACGTGGCGCCGAGGCCCCGGAGCCACGACTCGGCGTCGCCGGTGCCGGTGCTGGCCACCACTTCGTAACCGCGTCCGGCCAGCAGCACCACTGTGAACGATCCCACCCCACCGGTGGCGCCGGTGACGAGGACGGGCCCGTCACCGGGTCGCAACCCCCGGCGTTCGAGCTCGTCGACCGACAACGCGGCGGTGAACCCGGCCGTCCCCACGGTCATGGCCTGGCGGGCCGTCAGCCCCGCCGGGAGTGGCAACACCCACGATGCGGGCAGGCGCGCATAGCGGGCGAAGCCGCCGTGGTGGGCCACACCGATGTCGTGCCCGTGGGCGATGACCTCGGTGCCCGGCGGCAAGGACACCTCGGTGCTCTCGACGACGACGCCGGCCAGGTCGACACCGGGAACGAGCGGGGACGTCCGCGCCACGCGGTTGCCGGGGACCGTGACCATGGCGTCCTTGGCGTTGACCGTCGACCACAGCACCTCGACGAGCACTTCACCTTCCGGGAGGTCCGCCACGGTGAGGGTTTCGAGGCCCGATTCGACGGCGCCGTCGTGACGCCGCACCACGAACGCTTCGAACGGCTCGGCGCTGTCCATCGCAGTACCCTACGGCCGGCGTGAGCACGATCCCCTACGGCGCGTGGCCATCCCCGTTGTCACCGGAGACCCTTTCCGCGGCGCGTGTCTCGATCAGCAACCTTCAGGTCGGCCCCGACGGCAGCTGGTGGTGGTCGGAGAGCCGGCCCGAGGAGGGGGGTCGCCAAGTCGTCGTCCGGCGCCGTCCCGGAGAGCCGCCCAGCGTCGTCTCGCCCGACGGTATCAGCGTGCGCACCCGCGTCCACGAGTACGGAGGCGCGGCGTTCACCGTGGCCGACGACGAGCTCGTCTACGTGTCCCTCGAGGACGAAGGTCTGTGGGCCTGCCCGGCCGGTGGCGGCGTGCCCCGGCGGCTGAGCTTGCTCCCGCCCAGCGGTGAGCGCCACCGGTACGGCGACCCGCAGGACGTGCCCGGCCGGGGGTGGGTGGTGGCGGTACGCGAGCGCCATCACGCCGGGGGAGTGGACGACGAGGTGGTGGCGCTGCCCCGCCTGATGCCTGCCCGTGTGCCCCCGGGCGACGAGGAGGCACGAGGAGCGCCGGCCACGGTGCTCGTGAGCGGGCGCGACTTCTTCGGCGCGGCGCGTCCTGATCGGCGAGGAGCCCGATTGGCCTGGACCGCCTGGGACCATCCGAACATGCCCTGGGACGGCTGTGAGCTCTTCGTGGCTCCCCTGGAGTGGGACGCCGAGGGCGTCCCCCGTGTAGGGCACGCCCAACGGGTGGCGGGTGGCCCGGCCGAGTCGGTGGGCCAGCCGGTGTGGTCGGCCGACGGCGCCCTGTGCTTCGCGTCGGACCGCCACGACTGGTGGCAGCCCTACCGGTGGGACGGCGGCGAGCCGCGCCGGATGTGTGCCGAGGAGGCCGAATTCCACAGCCCCGACTGGGTGCTCGGACAGGCGACCATGGCGCCGCTCGACGACGGTCGACTCGCCTGCCGCTTCCGCCGCGCCGGAACCGATCATGTCGGCCTGGTCGATCAGGCCGACGGTTCCCTGGCCGTGGTGGCGCAACCGTGCGTCTCGGTGTACTGCCTGCGGGCCGCGGGACCCGGCCTGCTCGCCGTGGCCGGCGCCGGTGCGGCCGAGCCGGTGGCCGTCCATGCCGTATCGCTCACGGGATCGCCGCCGGAGTTCGTCCACCGTCCCCGGTCGTCCCCTCTGCCTGCGGGCTGGACGTCGCGGCCGGAAGCCCTGACGTACCGAAGCGCCGGTGGGTCGGCGGCGCACATGCTGTTCTTCGCCCCGGTCGCTCCCGATATCCACGGCCCGCCGGACGCGAGCCCACCGCTCGTCGTCCATTGCCATGGCGGGCCGACGGGTGCGGCCGAGTGCGGGTTCGACCTGACCGTGCAGTTGTGGACGACGCGGGGCTACGCGGTGGCGTTGGTCGACTACCGGGGATCGAGCGGGTACGGGCGGGCCTATCGCGGCTTGTTGCGCGACGCCTGGGGGATCGCCGATGCCGAAGATGCCATCGCCGCGGCCCGGTTCCTGGCCGAGACCGGCCGGGTCGACCGGGCGCGCATGGTGGTCCGCGGTGGGAGTGCCGGTGGCTACACGGCCCTGCGGGCGCTGCAGGCAGGTGGCCCCTTCGCCGCCGCCCTGGTGTCCTATGGGGTCACCGACCTGGCTGCCCTGGCCCGCGACACGCACAAGTTCGAGTCGCGCTACCTCGATGGCCTGGTCGGGCCGTGGCCGGCCGCCGCCGACGTGTACGACGCCCGCTCGCCGGCGCTGCACCCGGAGGAGATCGATGGAGCGGTGCTGCTGCTTCAGGGCGAGGACGACCCCGTCGTGCCTCCCGACCAGGCCCGGCGCATGGCCGAGGTGCTGCGGGCCCGGGGCATGCGCTGCGACCTCGAGTTGTTCGCCGGCGAGGGCCATGGGTTCCGCCGGGCCGAGACCCTGGCCCGGGCGGCCGAGCTCGAAATCGCCTTCGCCGCCTCCGTGCTGGATCTGCCCGTCGCCACCTGACTCCGACCTAGCATTGTGCCCATGACCAGCGGTCTCCGGGCCGGGGCCGTCCGCGTCGTGTCGTCGTGGGGGCCGGAGGAACGCGACGCCGTCCTCTATTCGGCGTGCGCGCTCTTCGCCATCTGCACGGCGCAGACGTCGTCGATCACCCTCTACCAACAGTGGGGGCGGCTGGCCACCGGCCCCTACCTTCTCGGCGCGCTCCTCTCTGCTCTCCTCGCCCGGCGGGCCCGGCGCGATGCCCGCGTCGCCGATGCCGGTGCGCTGGCAGGACCCGACCAGGCGGCGGAGCTCTCCTCCGCGGCGCCGACGGCGCCAGGGGAGCCGTCCAACGTCGGGGGAAGCTGGCACTGGACCACGCCGCGCATGGTGATCTTCCTGCTTGTCCTGTGCGGCGCCACGTTGATGCCGCTGTCGCTCGAGGTGCTGTGGCGCACCGATGCCGGGGGCACGGCCCACGTGCAGCCGGAGGTGACGGTGGTCGAGACGGCGGGCGGCCGGCTGGTCCACGGCCAGGACCAGTACGTGCTGGTCGACGGGAGCCGGACGCATCCCTCCGCCCCGGCGGGCCAGCCCGCCTACGACGTCTACAACCCGTACCTGCCCTTGATGTCGGCCTTCGGCATCCCGCGCAGCACCCGGGCCCCGGCCCGGCTCACCGATGCCCGGGTGGCCTTCTCGCTCATCACCATCCTGGTGGTGATCGGGGCGCTGGCCTTGTGCCGAGGGCCCACCGGGCCCCGGGTGGTGGCGCTGCAGAGCATGACCGTGCTCCCCACCGCCGCGCTCCCACTGGCTACAGGCGGTGACGACCTACCCGTGGCCGCACTGTTGTTGTTCGCGCTGGTGCTGATGCAGCGACGAAGACCGCTGGCTTCGGGTGTCGCGCTGGGCCTCGCCGCCTCCATGAAGATCACTGCATGGCCGCTGGCGGCCATTGCCTTCCTCGGGGCGCGCGACCGCGACGGGGTGCGCAACCGCCGGGCCCGGTTGTGGTTGCTCGGGGGGATGGCGGGCGTCATGCTCCCGGCGATCCTGCCCACGGCCCTGTCCAACGTCCCGGCCTTCCTCGACAACGTGGTGCGCTTCCCGCTCGGTCTCGCCGGCATCCAGTCGCCAGCGGCCACGCCACTGCTCGGACATGTGGTGGTCACGGCGTTCCCCAGCCTCCATCGCGCCTTCCCGCTGGCAGTGGCCGCCGCCGGCGGCGCGGTGCTGCTGTGGGTGCTGGTGCGGCGTACGCCGCGCACCCCGGCGGCGTTGGCCCGGGTGCTCGCTTGGGCGATGACCGTGGCCATCCTGTTGGCGCCGGCCACGCGCATCGGGTACTTCCTCTACCCCATCGACTTCTTCGTGTGGGCGTGGTTGCTTCGCAGCGAGGACGGCCCGGCGACGGCCGTGGCCAGCATCGAGCGGCCCCGCCAAGCGGTCGGCGCGGCGACCGGCTGAGCCGCCGCTCAGGGCCGGGCCGCCGCTCAGGGCCGAGCCGCCGCTCAGGGCTGAGCCGCCGCTCAGGGCCGAGCCGCCAGCTCGAGACCGAATCGCCAGCTCAGGCCGGGTGGCCGCCGGCTCAGGACTGGTCGGACACGGCGAAGAGCCGCAGGGTCATCGGGGTGAACCCGCCCGGTGGCACGGAGATGGACGCCGCGGCCGAACCGAAGGTCGTGGCCGACAGTGTCACGCCCAGCTCCCATTCGTAGCCGTCGCTGCCGGGGT
>DATGGF010000168.1:0-2146 GCA_035308625.1 Acidimicrobiales bacterium
CACGCCAGCGCTCTGATCGGCGACACCGAGATGCGCCAGCGCACGACGACCTTCGACGGCCGAGGTGGTCGATCCACCACCGACGCGCTGACGACGCGCCGACTGGCCCCGCCCGATTTTCTCCGTCGGATGGCGCCGGCCACCGGTGTGGTGGTGTCGGGTCACCTCCCGCCGGTGCTGATCCGGTTGCGGCCCTGGTGGCGACACCCGGAGCTGCGACGGCGCGCCCACACCGGTAGCGTGGCCGATGGTGAGTGGCGAGCCGGCGGCGGCGACGGCGAACGAGACGGACGACTTGGCGCGGGCGATCGCCGCGCGCGACGCCGAGGTCAAGGAACTGGCGCGCGCCGCGCGCGACGAAGCAGCTGCCTCGGGGACCTTGGTGTGGGACCCCTTCGATCCCGCCTGGCGTCACGATCCCTTCGCCGTCTACTCCGAGCTGCGCGCCGCCAGCCCCGTGCATCGGAGCCCGCTCGGCTTCTGGGTGTTCACCCGCCACGCCGACTGCCTGACCATCTTGCGTGACCGTCGCTCGAGCAGCGACGGCCGCAATGCCGATCCCGATCGCCTGGCCGCGCTGCGCACGGTGGATCCCTCCGACTTCAGCGGCGGCATGTCGGCGGTGCTGGCTGAAATGGCGCCCTTCCTCTTCCGTGACCCACCTGACCACACCCGGCTCCGGGGCCTGGTGCAGAAGGCCTTCACCCCCAAAGTGGTCGACGGACTGCGACCCCGCATCGCCGAGATCTGCGAGGAACTGGTCGCGGCCATGCTCGAGCAGGAGCACTCGGACCTGGTGGCCGCCCTCGCCTACCCCCTACCGGTGCAGATCATCGTGGAGATGCTCGGGGTGCCGGCCCAGGACCACGAGCAATTCCGGGTCTGGTCCGACGCCTTGGCCCGGGGGCTCGACCCCGATTTCCTCCTCCCCACCGAGGCCGTGCAGGAGCGCCTGGCCGCCATCATGAGCTTCGTCCAGTACTTCGCCGGCCTCATCGAGGAGCGCCGCGCCCGTCCGGGCGACGACCTGCTCACGCGGCTCATCCAGGCCGAGGAGCACGGGGACAACCTCAACCAGGCCGAGTTGCTGTCCACCTGCATCCTGCTGCTCGTGGCCGGCCACGAGACGACGGTGAACCTCATCTCGGGCGGTGTCCTCGCCCTGCTCGAGCATCCCCACCAGCAGGCCCGGTTGCGCGCGGAGCCCGACCTCATGCGCCCGGCGGTGGAGGAGATGCTCCGCTTCGTGTCACCGGTGCAGTTGACCGGCCGGGTGGCGCTCGACGCCATGGAACTCGGCGGGGTGGAGCTGGCGCCGGGCGACTTCTCCATGCTGCTCGTCGGATCGGCCAATCGGGATCCTGACGCCTTCGAGCGCCCCGAGGAGTTCGACATCGGGCGGTCCGAAAACCCACATCTCGGCTTCGGGTTCGGCCTTCATCACTGCATCGGGGCGCCGCTCGCCCGCCTCGAATCGCAGATCGCCCTCGACACCTTGTTGCGCCGGGCCCGGACGATCGAGCTCGACACCGAAGAGCTCGTCTACAAGGACAACATCGTCCTGCGGGGCTTGGCCGCCCTGCCGGTGCACGTCAACACCTGACCCGTTCGGCCACCGACGGGGACGGTTCCTAGCGCGGCGACCCCGGTGCCACCAGCGGCCACGGCCGCTCGCGTTCGGCAACGGCGGCCAGTTCCAGGAGCAGCGGCTCCTCGTGGTGGCGGCCGATCACCTGCAGGCCGACCGGGAGCCCGTCCACCAGCCCGGCCGGGATGGACACCGCCGGGTTCCCGCCGAAGTTGGCGGGGATGGTGAGCACCCCGGTGTTGCCACCGGCCTTCACCGGGTCGCCGAACTCCTCCAGCAGGTTGCGTTCGCCGACCGTGAAGGGCACCGGGCCCTCGGCGGCGAAGGGCAGGTCGGGGTTGGTGGCGCACAGGATGAAATCGGCCTGGTCGAGCAGGTCGGCCATGGTCTCGTGCACCCCGACTCGGAAACGCTCGGCCTTGGCCGCCATGTCCAAGTCGTAGTGGTGCGAGGCGATGTTCATGCCCAGCATGATCTCGAAGGTGAGGTCGTTCTCCGCCGCCGGGTAGCGGTCGCCCAGGTCGGCAGCCAGGGTGACGAGATTCGACATGGCCCACT
>DATGGF010000169.1:0-8864 GCA_035308625.1 Acidimicrobiales bacterium
GGTGGGCCAGGCGGCGGAGGAGGTGACTGGGGCTCGATGGTCCCATGATCCCACCGGCCCCCGAGGCCATCCATCAGGGATCCTCCCCAGGCGTCACGCAGGGATCGGGGGTGAATCAGGGTCGTCCCCGATGGTGGGGGACACCGGTTCGTCCGACGATGGGGACATGACCGAATCCGAACCCCGCTTCCCCCCCGGGCCGCCGTACCCGGCCACTGACCGCCTGCGCCGGGTGCGCCATGGCCGGTTGGTGGCCGGGGTGGCGGCCGGCGTCGCCGAGTACCTCGACGTCGACGTCACCCTCGTACGCATCGCCCTTGTGGCCCTGGCCTTCGTCGGCGGCGTCGGGATTCCCATCTACCTCGCCGGCTGGCTGCTCATGCCCGAGGAAGACGACGAACTGTCGGTGGCCGAAACCTGGCTGGGACATGTCCACCCCCACGGGGACTTCCACGCCCACGCCGGTCACGGGCCCGGGACCTCGGGGGTGGCGCTGTGACCGCCTACCCCCCGCCCCCGCCGCCGCCCTGGGGCCCGTGGTGGTACGGCTCGCGGGGCCGATCGAGCGGGGTGCCCAACCCCGACCTCCGGGTCTCGGACGCCGAGCGCTCCGAGGTGGCCGACGTGCTCACCGGGCATTTCGCCGAGGGCCGGTTGGACCAGAACGAGCTCGACGAACGGCTCCACCGCACCATGGGAGCGAAGACCCGTGCCGAGCTGGCCGGGGTGCTGGGCGACCTCCCCCCAGTCGACGGGCCCCCACCCGTGCCCGACGTGGAGGTGCGCCGGCGCCGGGGCACATTCTCTTTGCTGCTGGTGACCCTGCTCATCTTCATGGCCGCCTTCTCGGCGGCCGCCTGGACCTGGCACTTCCCGTGGATCTTGTTCGGGATCATCTTCTTCGTGTTCTGGCGCCGGTCGCGCTGGGGCTGGCATCGGCACTGGGGCTGGCACGGCTACGGCCCCGGCCCGGTCCCCGGCGGCGGGCCGGCCACGTGGTGGCTGGCGCGCCGGCGAGGCGGCTGGTGGGTGTGAACCACCACCGGCGCGCCGACACCCTGACCAGCGGAGCGACGCGACGAGGCCGGCCCCGGAGGGCCGGCCTCGTAGTCTGCGCGCGGCTGTGGCGCGAGGGTTGGACTACTTGTTGGGCTGCGGAAGCACCCGGAGGTACGGCTTGAGGGTCTTCCAGCCGCCGGGGAACTTCTGCTTGGCGTCCTCGTCGGACACGGAGGTGGCGATGATGACGTCCTCGCCGTCCTTCCAGTTGACCGGCGTGGCCACTGAGTAGTCGGCCGTGAGCTGCAGTGAGTCGAGGACCCGGATCACCTCGTCGATGTTCCGGCCCGTCGAGGCCGGGTAGGTGATCGAGAGCTTGACCTTCTTGTCGGGGCCGATGATGAACACCGAGCGCACCGTCAGGGTGTCGTTGGCGTTCGGGTGGATCATGTCGTAGAGGTCGGCCACCTTGCGGTCGGGGTCCCCGATGAGCGGGTAGTTGAGGGCTGCGCCCTGGGTGTCCTCGATGTCCTTCTTCCAGGACTGGTGCGACTCCACCGGGTCGACCGACAGGCCGATGATCTTGGTGTTGCGCTTGTCGAACTCGGCCTTGGCCTTGGCGAAGGCGCCCAGCTCGGTCGTGCAGACCGGGGTGAAGTCCTTCGGGTGCGAGAACAGGATCCCCCACGAGTCGCCCAGCCACTCGTGGAAATTGATCGTGCCCTCCGTGGTGTCGGCGGTGAAGTCAGGGGCGATGTCACCGATGCGAACTGCCATGTCTCCTCCTGCGAGTGGGGCGAGATGAGCGCCCGGGGGGCGCAGACGAGACTGTAGCGGTCGTCGGGCCAATTGTCGACCGGGCCAGTCAGCTTTTGACCCCACGATGACGAAAGGGGCCAGGCCGGCCCTGGGAGAATGCGACATGGCCCGCACCCTGGATATCTCGACAGCCGGCCCGGTGCGGATCGTGGCCATCGACCGGCCCGAGCGCCGCAACGCGGTCGACGGCGCCACCGCCGCTGCCCTCCTCGAAGCTTTCGAGGCCTTCGAGGCCGACGCCACGCTATCCGTGGCCGTGCTCACGGGGACCGGCGGGACCTTCTGCGCCGGGGCCGATCTGAAAGCCCTGGCCGAAGGGGATCGCCGCCCGGTCCCCGACGAGGGCCCGGGGCCGATGGGGCCGACCCGGCTCGCCCTGTCCAAGCCGGTGGTCGCCGCGGTGGAAGGCCACGCCGTGGCGGGCGGGCTCGAGCTCGCCCTGTGGTGCGACCTGCGGGTGGCGGCCACCGACGCCGTGTTCGGTGTCTACTGCCGGCGCTTCGGTGTCCCGCTGGTCGACGGGGGGACGGTGCGCCTGCCCCGGCTCATCGGGCAGAGCCACGCCCTCGACCTGGTGCTCACCGGCCGGGGCGTGAGCGGCACCGAGGCGCTGGGCATGGGGCTCGTCAACCGTCTCGTCCCCCGAGCGACCGCGCTGGCCGCGGCGGTGGCGCTCGCCCGGGAGCTGGCCGAGCTGCCTCAGACGTGCATGCGCAACGACCGGCGTTCGGTGCTCGGCCAGTGGGGCCTCGTGGAGGATGCGGCACTGACGGCGGAAGCCCGCCTGGGACGCGACAGCATCGCCAGCGGCGACACGGCCGCCGGTGCCCGTCGCTTCGCCGGCGGAGCCGGCCGCCACGGTGGCGTCGTGGCGCCGTGAGCGAACGGCCGGTGGTCGCCGCCTTCGACTTCGACGGCACCCTCACCGAGGGGGGAAGCGTCTGGTCCTTCCTGGCCGACATGGCCGGGCCCGGGCGCACGGCCCGGGCCGCGCTGTGGGTCGCGCCGCGGTTGGTGGCCGCCGCGGTACTGGGCGGGCACTGGGCCGACGACGCCAAGGAGGCGTTGTTCCGGCGCACCCTTGCCGGCGCCGATGCCACCGCGTTGGCCGATCGGGCGGCTGCCTTCGGGCGGCGGCACTACGGCGCGCGCCAGCGATCGGATGTGCGGGGCCGCTTGGAGCAGCACCGGCGCCAAGGACATCGCATCGTCGTCGTGTCGGCTTCCCCTGAGCTGTACGTGCGCGCCGCGGGGGAAGAGCTCGGCGTCGACACGGTGGTCGCCACCCGTCTCGCCGTGGGCCCCGACGGCCGGCTCACCGGCGGCTACAACGGGCGCAACTGTCGTGGACAACAGAAGATCGACCGTTTGCGCGCCTGGATGAACGAGCAGGCCCCCGGAGCCGAGCTCTGGGCCTACGGGAACAGCGCCGGCGACCTACGGCTGCTCCATGCCGCCGACGTGGGCGTCGACGTGGGAAAGCTCGGCCGCCTCGGGCGCCTGCGCGCCTTTCGCCGCCTACGCGACACAGCCGAGCTCATCGGCTGAACACGGCCAGGACCTGCTACGTATTGCTTCCTGACACCACCGAGGAGGCGGCGTGCACAACAAGCACAGGACCGTGATGGGCATCGTGGGATTGCTGGCGACGGCCGCGGTCATCGCGGGCGGGTGCGGGTCGACGAAGCCGGCAGCCAACGCCGGAGGCGGGAATTCAGGCGCGGCCACCACCATGGCGCCGGGCACGACGCAGGCGAACGGACCGGCTACGACGAATTCCCCCGCCACCACGACGACCTCGTGCATCCCCCAGGGCGGTGGCGGCGACGGTGACGCCGACAACTTCGGCGGACCGAGTGACGGCGACGGGTGCCAGTGAGCCCCGCCGTCGTGATCGAAGCCCGCAGTCGCACCGCAGCACGCTGGCGCCGGCATCCCACGACCTCCGCCCTCCTGGTTGCGGGTGCCGTGGCGCTGGCGTGGACCTCGGGCATCCATCTGCGGCTGTGGTCGCTGGGGTACCGCCACATCCCGACCATCGGCCCGCTCTTCCTGATGCAGGGCATCGTGGCGTCGCTCTTGGCCCTCGTCGTGCTCGGCTTGGGCGTCTCCCGGGTTCTGCCCTGGGCGAACGACAGCAGCCGCGGCGTGCTCGTCAGCGCCGGGGTGGCCGCGGGCTCCGCCCTCTTCCTCCTGGCCACCTTGGGCGGGTTCTTCATGAGCGACTGGTTTGGTCTGTTCGGCCTGCACGACCACCTCGACTCGGCCTATGCCGGGCTCTCCCTGGTGGTCGAATGCAGCGGCGCCGTGATCCTCCTGGCCGCCGCCGGCAACGCGCTGAGAGGGTCGGGACTACCCGGACGCCGCCACGGCGGAAATTCGGCCTAGCTCCCACAGCTGCACCCCGCCCTTGGTGACGGGTGTGGTCCCGGTGAGCCAGGTGAGCCAACCGACGGCGGCGGTGTAGTCCGCACCTCCCGGCGTGGCGATGAGATACCGGACGTCCCACCTCCGGAACTCGCTTCGGATGCTGGCCCGGATGGCCGGATCCCGCGGCACCTGGCCGCCGGCGAACTCCAGGGTGAGCTCCGAGTTGGTCACTGACGGGGGGCTTACCGTGAGCGCGCCGGTCCCCGGTGTGGGGACGCTGTAGCGCCCACCGGGCATCTTGAAGCGCATGAACGTCGTCGCCTGCCAGAGCTGCGGCTGCGCGTACACCCCTTGGGGGAACGGATAGAAGACGACCACAGATCCAGGCGCGATCGAATTGCTGGCTCCCGACGTGAAGAAGGTGGGGATCCCCACCGGCACCATCGGGTAGGGCCACGTGGGGAACAACGGGACCAAGCTCCCCAGGCCCAGCGACATCGGGACCAAAGCGGACGCGACCCGGCGCCGGTCCAGCACGGCCGACTCATGCAGCCATTCGACGAAGGTGGCGAGCACGATGCCCGCGAACAGCGCCGCGTACAGCGCGTAGCGCACGGGGATCGTGTTCTGGAAGAGGGGGATCTTGTCGAACACGCCCTCGGGCAGGGGGATGCCGGTGTTGTGGTTGTCCACGAGCAAGTGCGATCCCAGGGACATCAAGAAGGCGAAGGCCCCCAAAATGGCCGCCACGACCACCACCCGCTTCTTTCGAAGAACGATGACGCCGACGAGCAGGACCAGCAACAGTGGCAATCCCAGGTATGACCCGTTCTCACTCCCGTTGCCGGCGAACGGCGCCGAGATCCGGAGCAATCTGTCGGGAGCGAAGTGCACCAGCGGGCTCGGGATGACCGGCCCCAGGAAGTCGGCCCGGTAGACCTGCGGGGCCGCCTGGGTGGGCCCGACGATGTGCGCGGGCCCGGCGAGCAGGGCCCACAACGGATAGGCCGTCAGCACCGCGGCCACGCCGGCCGCCCAGGCCATCGGCCGGATCGCCGGCTGCACGCGCCTGACGATGTCGCGGCGGGCGATCCAGCCGAGCACACACAGGCCGGCCACCACCATCACCGCGGTGCTCAGCAGGATCTCGGCGGAGATGAGGAACTGCAACGTGACCAACACGCCGAGCAGCACACCGCGGCGGACGGGCCGGCGAGCTTGTCCGGTCACGATGTCGAGGACGCACAACATGATGAGCGGAGGCAGGGCGACGAATTCCAGGTTGGCGTGCCCCGTTCCCTGGGCCACCACGTAGGGCGAGAACCCGTACACCAGCCCGCCCAGGAAGGCGGCCGGCGTCCAGCGGACGAAGCGGCGCACCAGGAAGAAGGCGGCGGTGGCCGACAGGAAGAACGCCAGCGTGCCGAACAGGTTGTACGACGCCACCGGGCCCCAGATGAGGGTGACCGGGGAGAGCAGCACGTAGAGCGGGAGTGGCGTGGTGTTGACCAACGCGTTCACCCCGGCGGGATAGTTGCCGAAGTTGGAGAAGAAGGGGTTGTGCAGGTGGACGAGCGAGTACGACGTCCACGACAGGAACCACATCGACAGGGCCTGGTCGCCGTCGGGGGATATGGCGTGGCTGGCGGCGCCGGCCGACCACGCGTGCCAGAAGCCGAAGACGGCGAAGAGCGCATAGATCCCGAGGCAGATGGCCACCGGCCCGATGGGCCGCGACTGCCGCTTCACCTCGTCGTCGCGCGCCGGCTCGGAGGTCACCGTGGGGGCGCTCGAGGACTCGGTGTCGGCCGGCAGGGCCCGGGGCAACGCGTCGGCGCGATCGGCCAGCGGCAGCTCCTCGATCGGTGGGATCGTCATGCCTCGGCTCTCTCAGGACTCCCGCTCAGGCGACGCGATCCTCATTGCGTGACGACGTCGCCACCCACCATCGCGTCGGCTGGTGAGGAACTGGCGGGCTCGCCGAACTCCGGAGCATCGCCGAACGGGATCACGCGGCCATCGGCCGTGACAATGTCATAGCCGAGCTTGGTGTGCGTCGGCATGATCGTCACGGCCTGCGCCGAGACTCCTGCTCCCGGTAGCGAGCCTTGGAAGCTGGCGTCACCGAAGCAGAAGATGCCGCCGTCCGAAGCCACCAACCAGTAGCCCCGGCCGTCGGAGGTGGCCGCTATACCCACCACCGGCGCGGCCAGAGGCTTGCCGCCCATCGATCCGTAGAACGGGGCGCCGCCGAAGCTGAAGATGCCACCGTCGGAGGCGACCGTCCAGTAGCCCCCGCCGGGGGCGGCGGCCATGCCGACCATGGGCTTGTCCAGCGGCTTGCCCCCCATGGACCCGCCGAAGACGGCGCCGCCGAAGCTGAAGATGCCGCCGTCGGAGGCGACCGTCCAGTAGCCCCCGCCGGGGGCGGCGGCCATGCCGACCATGGGCTTGTCCAGCGGCTTGCCCCCCATGGACCCGCCGAAGCCGGCGTCACCGAAGCTGAAGATGCCGCCGTCGGAGGCGACCTCCCAGTAGCCGCCGTGGTCGTTGGTGCCGGCCATGCCCACCACGGGCTTGTCCAGTGGTTTGCCCCCCATGGATCCGTGGAAGCCCGCCGCGCCGTAGGCGAAGACGCCCCCGTCGCTGCCGGCCACCCAGTAGCCCGACACGCCGCCGCTGGGCTCGCTCAGCACCGAGAACCAGTTCGACTGCATGCCGTACCCGCTGAACACCGACGCGAAGGTGTCCCCACTGAGCACCTGGTTCGCGTTCGAGCCGACCAGGGTGAGCGACAGCACCCGCCCCCCGAAGTCACCGAAGCCGTTGCGCTGCGTGACGTCCACCGACTCGAGCGTGCCGATGCCCGGATAGGCCGCCTGTACGGCCGACACCGGGATCTGGACCTGCCAGTCGTGGTGCGGGTTGCAGGCACCCGGGAGGCACACGGCATCGCCGTCGTCGGCCACCGCGGCGAACGTGCCCGGCGCGCTGTAGCCGCCGGTGGAGGCCGAGTACTCGGTGCGGGCCACCGCGCCCCCGGGCATGAGCACGACGTCATTGGCCGTGCCGGTCGTGGCCGCGTCGGTCGAGGTGGCGCCGTTGTTCTCGTTGGCGATGCCCGGGTACTCCTGGCAGGCGGTGGAGTCGCAGATGTCGGCGTAACCGCCGTAGCCGCCCAACGAGCTCATGACGTACGAGCGCACGGCCACCGCCTGTGCCTCGAGCGCCTGGAAGCCCTGGCCACCGTTGACCGCTCCCCACGACGCCGGCGACTCCGACGGCGTCACGTCGGCCACGTACTGGCCGAGAGCGAGCTCGTTCACCGCGCGCGCCGCGTTGTTGGAGTTGGCCATGGCCACGAGCGACCCGCGCACCGAGATGATGCCCGAGCTCGGGGTGCACAACTGGAGCACCTCCGAAGCCAGGCTCCCATCCGAGGGGAACGGGGCCGGGGTCACCGGTGCGGCGACCGGCGAAGAGGCCGCCGACGCCACTTGCGTCCACGGCCCGGCGCACCCCCCACCGGCGGGGCTGGTGTCGACGAACCACGACGGCACCCCCCCGGTGACCGACAGCCGGAACCTCGCTCCGGCGTGCGCGGGCAAGGGAGCGCCGACACCGGTCACGGTGAACGGCGAGCCCGACGTGACGATGAGGTCGAAGCCGTCGTTCTCCGTCATGTCGACCTTGATCGTCGACGTGTCCGACGCGCCAGGGTTGTTGGACTGGGCCAGCGTTCCCACCGTGGTGCTCCCACCTCCGGTGAGCGAGCCGTAGTAGTGACCCACGATCTGCGACCAGCTCCAACCCGAGGTCGCGTAACCCAGCGCGCCCCACTGACCCATGCCCCGTCCGTGGCCCCAACCGTGCCCGGACACGATCACGTTGGCCGACGGGTACGCCGCCGCGGGGCGGGCGAGCGGACCGGTGACGCCGACGACCAACCCCGACAGGCCGAGGATGGCGCCGCTGACTGCGACGACGCGGCCGGCAGGACGGGGGAATCGCATGGGCGAACCGATGTTACCCACTCACGCTCCGAGTCAAGCGGACCACCGCCAGTACTAAGGGCGCTTCGTGCCAGGTCGTACACTGCGTCCGTCATGCGTGTCGACCAGGTCATCCCGCACCTCGCCAACCGCGACGCCATCGGGGTCCACACGCTCAACCTGAGTGCGGCATTGCGCCGAGCGGGGCTCGAGTCCGACATCTTCTACGGCGAGTGCTCGGAGGAGGTGGCCGGGCTGGGGAAGCCCGTCACCGAACTGGGGCGGACCGAGCGCGGGCGCTACCTCCTCTATCAGTCGTCGATCGGCAGCCCCGTGTTCGACGTGCTCATGGCGCGTTCGGAGCCCAAGCTCGTCAACTACCACAACATCACACCGGTCGAACTCATCGAGCCGTGGGAACCGGCCGTCGGCTACGAGTTGCGGCTCGGCCGGGCCCAACTCGAGCGCCTGGCCGGCGCGTCGCAACTGGCGGTGGCCGACTCGTCCTTCAACGAGAAGGAGTTGATCGAGGCCCGCTACTCCCCCACTGCGGTGGTGCCCCTGCTCATCGACATGACCTCGGCCGGCGCGCCGGCAGATCCGGCCACCGCGGCCAAGCTGGCCCGGGCCCGCCATGCCGGCGGCGCCGACCTGCTCTATGTGGGGAAGATCGCGCCCCACAAG
>DATGGF010000170.1:0-5591 GCA_035308625.1 Acidimicrobiales bacterium
GGCCCGAGACCCGGGCGCCGCGGGTCAGGCCGACGATGGTCTGCGTCGACACGCTCTTGCCCGACCCCGACTCGCCCACGATCCCCAGCGTCTTGCCGGTCTCCACCGAGAACGACAGGCCCCGGACCGCCTGGACCACCCCATCGGCGGTGTTGAACGAGACGTGGAGGTCAGAGATCTCGAGGAGCGCCATCGGTTGCCTCTATGTCACGGGTGTCGTGGCGGCCGCCGGTCCCCCGTGGCCGGCAGCTGATGGGCGACCGAGCATACCGCCCCCCGCGCCGGTCGCGCCGGCGCGCCGGGGGCGGTGCAACACGCGCACGCCGGGGGTCAGGTCAGCCAGATGTTGGTCGGGTCGCACTGCGAGTACGCGGTCATATAGACGCAGTTGTGGACCTGCGACCCGTGCATGATCGGCCGGTTGGTGTCGGTGATCGGGAAGATCGCCGCCTGCGACATGACCTCCATGTCCGCCTTATGCCACAAGCTGGCGGCGGCAGACGAGGACGACGCCTTTACGGCTCCGTCGATGAGCGGGTACAGGTTGGAGTCCACGAACAATCCGAAGTTGCTCGACGTGGGAGGCAGCACCCGTCCGTCGAACAACGGGAAGAAGAACGATGCCGCCGCGTCGCCGTACCAATCCGGTCCCCACCCTGCCAGCGAGAGGTCCCACACGCCGGTCTTTGCGGTATTGGGCTTCTCCAGGTACTTGGTGAGGAAGTCGGCGTTCGGCACCCCGACGCCCTGGACCGTGACACCGATCTGCTGGAGGTCGGCCTGGACGGTCTGGAAGTCCTTCGCACTGGCGATCGAGGCGGGACGGTAGAGGAACTTGAGGGTAAGCCCGCTCGCGTACCCCGCCGCGGCAAGTAAGGACTTGGCCTTGGCCGGGTCATAGGGGTACAGCGAGTAAGCCGGTGAGGCGCCGTTGGTGCCGGGCGGCAGGATTTGCGTCAGTGGTGGCGCAATCGCGCTGCCACCGCTGTTCTGGATCAAGTGGGTACGGTTGAGCCCGTACTCGAGGGCTTGGCGCACCTGGAGCTTGCCGAGCGCACCCCCGTTGTTGGGCGACTGGGTGTTGAAGATGATGTACGGATTGGTGTCGTAGTCGCTCTCCACGCTCAGCCGGGGATCGTTCGCAGCGAGGAGCCCTGGGATGCTGGACGCTGGCGGGTCCGTGTCCCACGCCAAGTCGGCCTGCGGGCTGTTGGTCTCGATCTGCTGCTCGATTGACGCCTGGTTGCCGGTCTCGGTCACGAGGATCTTGTCGACGTAGGCCTTGCGCACCGGGTCAGTGCTCGCCGCCCAGACCGGGTTGCGCACGAAGGTAATCGACTTCGCGGGGTCGTAGCTCTGGATCTCGTAGGGCCCGTCGGAGATCGTGTGCTGTGCCAGGTCGTTGCTGGCGGGGATGTAGTTCTCGTATTCGACCGGCGCGGGATCAAACGCGTTCAACCCGAGAATGTCGGTAAAGAACGAGACAGGCTGCGTCAGCGTGAAGACGACGGTCAGGGGGTTGGACGGGTCGACGCTCACGCCGGAGATGTTGTTGCTGTCCATGAAGGACTTCATGGCGCTGGCGCTCGTCGCGCTGACCTTGCCGAACGCAGTGCAGAAGTCGTTGAAGCCCTTGAGGAAGTTGGAGTAGTCGGGCTCGCCACCGAAGGGCTGGGCCGGGTTGCACTGACGCTTGACACCGCGGACGACGTCGGCGGCGGTGACCTGCCGTGGCGGCGTCGTGTTCCACATCACGCCGCTGCGGAGCGTCACCTTGTAGGTCGTGCCACCATTCGAGATGACCGGCAGCGAAGTTGCGAGGTCAGGGACAGCCGTCGTGGTCTTGCACTCTTCAGCCGGGTATGTGTAGAGCTCGCGCGACCACATGCGGAGTGCGAGGTAACCGACGGCGTAGTACGAGACATTCGGGTCCATATAGTCGACGTCACCGACGCCGAGCATCGTCAGGGTGCCACCCGTCTTCGGCGACCCGCTGCTGTTCGCCGCCAACCGCTGATTGGGGATGCCGCACTGGGTGGACAGGCCGGGCGTTGCCGCAGCGCCGCCCGAGCTGCCGCCACCTGACGTGGTCGTCTTCGAGCTGCTGCTACAGGCTGCGACCACGAGCGCGGCGCAGGCCGCGATCGCCCCTACTGCCTTCCAGCTCCTGCGGTGGCCCATGACTCTGCCCTCCCGACTCGGTGTCCCCCAAGCGCCGCCCGCCGTTGGGTGGCGCCGTGCACCTTTTCCGTACAGGATACGTCCGCCGCGGGGCCAAATGTAGGATCACCCCCTTTTGCAGGCCCTGCCGGTCCGGGGGGTTTGCCGGTCTCGGCGAGGGGGTAGACCGCGCGCTTTTTGGGCTTATTGCAGGCGGATGACCAGCACCGTGCTGGTGAACGCGAACACGATCGCCACCATCACGGTGAGCCGGTCCAGGTTGCGCTCCATCACGGTCGAGCCGGCCGCCGAGGCCCCCATGCCGCCGCCGAACATGTCCGACAGCCCGCTGCCTCGGCCGCTGTGGAGCAGGATCAGCAGCACGAGGGCGAACGACACCGCCACGTGGACGATGATCACCAGCAGTGTGAGCGGCGAGACCGCCGCGAGAGGCGCCACGAGCCCGACACCGTATCAGCGGGGGCTCAGCGGGCCGCCGCGCGGACGATCTCGGCGAAGCTCTCGGCCTCGAGGCTGGCGCCGCCGACGAGGGCCCCGTCGATGTCGGGCTCGGCCAGCAGCTCGGCGGCGTTGTCGGGCTTGACCGACCCCCCGTACTGGATGCGCACCCCCGCCGCCGCCTCGTCGCCGTGGAGCTCGGCGACCCGGGCCCGGATGGCCGCGCACGCCTCCTGGGCGTCGGCGGGCGAGGCGGTCCGCCCCGTGCCGATCGCCCAGATCGGCTCGTAGGCGATGACCAGGCCGGCCACCGTCGCCGGGCTCAAGCCGTGGAGCGCGGCGCGGGACTGCAGGTCGATCTTGTCGAGCGTCTCCCCGGCCTCCCGCTCGTCGAGGGTCTCCCCCACGCACACCACCGGCGTCATCCCGTTGCGGAGGATGGCCAGCAGCGTCCGTTCCACAACCGGGTCGGTCTGGCCGAAGAGCTCGCGGCGCTCGGAGTGCCCGACGATGCAGTACCGGACCGAGAGCTTGGCCAGGAACGCCGGGCTCACCTCGCCCGTGAAGGCGCCCTTGTCCTCCCAATGGCAGTGCTGGGCGCCGAGAGCGATGGGGACGCGGTCGGCGTCGAGCAGGGTCTGGACGGAGCGGAGGTCGGTGAAGGGGGGGTGCACGCTCACGTCGACCTTGTCGTAGAGGTCCTTGTCGAGCAGGTAGGCCAGCTTCTGGACCATGGCGATGGCGTCGAAATGGTTGTGGTGCATCTTCCAGTTGCCGCTGATCAGCGGCTTGCGCCCACTCATCTGGTGCCGAGCCGGAACGCCTCCGCCGACGCCCGGAGGGCGGCGAGGCCGGGCAGGTCCCCCCGCTCGATGAACTCGAGGGAGGCACCCCCACCGGTCGAGACGTGGTCGATGCGGTCGGCGAACCCGTACTTGGCGGCGGCGGCGGCGGAGTCGCCCCCGCCGACGACCGTGAAGCCCGGGCACTCGGCCACCGCCAGCGCGACGGTGATGGTGCCCGCCTCGAAGCGGGGGTCCTCGAACACGCCCATCGGCCCGTTCCACAGCACGGACCCTGCCTGGGCGATGGCGTCGGCGAACGCCGCCGCCGACCCCGGCCCGATGTCGAGGCCGCGGTAGCCGGGGGGGACGTCCTCCCCCACCTGGCGGACGTCGTCGCCCGGGCCCAGCACGACCAGGTCGGTCGGCAGGAGGACCGGCACCGCCCCGTCCAGCAGCTCCTCGCAGGCGGCCACCATGTCGGGTTCGGCGATCGACTCCCCGATGTGGTGCCCGGCGGCGGCGAGGAAGGTGAAGCACATGCCGCCGCCGAGGACCAGGGTGTCGACCTTCTCCAGGAGGGCGCGGATCACGCCCAGCTTGTCGGAGACCTTCGACCCGCCGAGCACGGCGACGAACGGCCGCTTGGGCGACTCGAGCAGGCCGCTCAGCACCTCGACCTCCCGGGCGAGGAGCCGCCCGGCCGCGCTCGGCAGCCGGGCCGGGGGCCCGACGATCGACGCGTGGGCGCGATGGGCGGCCCCGAACGCGTCGTCGACGTAGAGGTCCTGCCCGCTGACCAGCCGCTCGACGAAGGCGGGCTCGTTGCGCTCCTCCCCCGGGTCCCAGCGCAGGTTGTCGAGCAGCGCGACCCCGGGGACCAGCGCGGCCAGGCGGGCGCGCACCGGCGACACGTCGGTCGCGGCCGAGGGCGCACCATGGGGCCGGCCCAGGTGGGTGCAGGCGGTCACCGTCGCGCCCCGGTCGACGAGCCACCGCAGCGTGGGGACCGACGAGCGGATACGAAGGTCGTCTTCGATGGCGCCGCCCGGCGAGAGCGGCACGTTGAGGTCGCAGCGGACGAGGACCCGCTTCCCGGCAGGGTCGGGGAGGTCCTCGAGCTGGGGCAGCCTCATGCGCCCAGCAGCAGCGCCAGGTCGACCAGCCGGTTGGAGTAGCCCCACTCGTTGTCGTACCAGCCGAGCACCTTGACCAGGCTGCCCATCGCCATCGTGAGCGGCGCGTCGAACGTGCAGCTGGCCGGGGAGCCGACGATGTCTGACGACACGATGGGGTCTTCGCTGTAGACCAGCACCTTCGCGAGGGGCCCGGTCGATGCGGCGGCCTGGAACGCGTCGTTGACCTCGGCCACGGTGACGTCGCGTCCGAGGACCCCGGTGAAGTCGGTGATCGAGCCGTCCGGTACCGGGACGCGGAGGGCGGTGCCGTCGAGCCGCCCCTTCATCGCCTCGAGCACGAGCGACGTGGCGCGGGCGGCGCCGGTGGACGCCGGCACGATGTTGATCGCGGCGGCGCGGGCGCGACGGAGGTCCTTGTGCACGAGATCGAGGAGGTTCTGGTCGTTGGTGTAGGCGTGCACGGTCGTCATGAGGCCCTTCTCCACGCCGAAGGCGTCGTCGAGGACCTTGATCATCGGGACGAAGCAGTTCGTCGTGCAGCTGGCATTGGACACGACCGAGTGCCGGGCCTTGTCGTAGTCCTGGTCGTTGACGCCCATCACGAACGTGGCGTCCACGTTGGTGGCGGGCGCCGAGATGACGACCTTCTTGGCGCCGCCGTCCAGGTGGGCACGGGCCTTCTCACCGTCGGTGAACACGCCGGTCGACTCGATCACCACGTCGGCCCCGAGGTCGCCCCACGGGATGGCCTTGGGGTCACGCTCGGAGAAGACACGGAAGGCCTTGCCGCCCACCGAGATCCCGTCGGCGGTCGGCTTGACCTCGGCGGGCAGGGTGCCGTGGGTGGAGTCGTACTTCAGCAGGTGGGCGTTGGTCTCGGCCGGGACGAGGTCGTTGACGCCGACGATCTCCACGTCGGCACCGCCTTTGTAGGCCGCACGGTAAAAGTTGCGCCCGATCCGTCCGAACCCATTGATACCCACGCGAACCGTCACCGCGACCTCCTCGAGCGTCCCCGGTGCGCCTGGACCGGGAGCCGGTCATGTTCTCC